>JABWAJ010000096.1 GCA_013361075.1 Saprospiraceae bacterium
AGGGCTAATAATGGGGTGAGTACGTTGGATGTTTTGAAAATAAGGAAACATATACTTGACGAAAAGCCTCTGCCAATACCTTATGCCCAAATTGCTGCAGATGTAAACCATAGTGGCGAAATAACCACATTAGATATCATTCTAATAAGAAGAGTGATTTTAGCAATAGACGAAGAATTCGCGAACGTTCCATCCTGGCGCTTCCTGCCAGAATACGCTTTAGGCAGCCAATTTACTTTTCAACCTTTCCTTGATTTTAATCCTTTTACGGCAGTTTGGCAGGCACCAGATGGCGAACGGCATTACCGTGCTGCGGATAGCCCCATCAGTAAGAGTTATTTAGACGATATCGAGTTGAATTTACTTAATCCTGATGTGACCATCGCGCCGACCTGGTCGTTCAGGGCCATCAAATCGGGGGATGTAAACTTCAATGCCGATGTAGAGGGGCTGCTTTCAGAAGGCGGCAACGGCTACGCTTTTTCCACCATACCCCACGCCTGCCTTCAGACAGGCCAAACAGCCACGGTTTTGGTAAAAGCACAAACTACAGAGGACATTGACGCCTACCAGATGGGGTTTACTTTCGACAAGGATGCCATTGAGATCATCGGCGTAAATCAGGGCGATATTGCACCATTCACCTTAGATAATTTTGGGTTCAACCAATTGGCCGACGGCGAAATCCGAACGCTGTGGATAGACGAAAAAGGCGATCCCATCAAATTTGAAAACAATTTGAAAACTTTGTTCAAAATCAACATCAAAGCAATCGAAGCGGTTTGTGATATTGGCAGCGTCATCGAAATAGAAGACAACGTGCTGGCCGGCATTTTTTTAGATACAGAAGAAGCAGTGGTCCCAATGACGCTCAAGCTCGAACTCATCCCCGGCATCATCCGGCATAAATTAGAGCAGGTTTATCCCAACCCTACCGGAACCTCCATCTCTTTCCAGGTGGAACTGGGCGAAGCAGCTACCGTCAGCGCGCAGGTGTTCGATCAGTTTGGGAATTACCTGACTACTTCGGGCAGCTATGGCGCAGGCGAGCAAACCATTGTTTTCAACAATACAAGTTCTCTTCAACAAGGAACACTTTCTTATGTGATCACTGCCGGGAGTGAAACGTTTACCGGTAACATCATCAAACTCCAGTAATTTTTTATTGGGAGCAGTTGGTAATTAGCCGCCAACTGCTCCTGTCATCTCAAAAACTTAGTACCATGAAACATATCTATATCTTGCTCATTGCTATCGTTCATTATCTCCCACTTTCAGCCCAACATGTTTTTCCCACAGCAGCCGACCAGCCGGTCTGGCATCTAACCACCCAGGGCATGAATGGCAATGGTCAGGCAACGACCTACATTGCCCGCGACACCCAGGCCTGCGGCCATACCTGGAATGTAGCCCAACAGTATTTTACCACAGCAAACGGACAAAATTCCAACACCTGGATCATTGGTTACTATCGGGAGGAAGGTGAACGGGTCTATTTTCGCCAAAATCTAAACTGCGGAGACCGGGAATATCTGATGTACGATTTTTTACTCGAAACCGGTGACTCGGTTTGGGTAGGCATACCGGGGCTTTCTGCTTTGTCGGATACCATGCTGATGGAGGTAACGAATACTTATTTTAGCTGTGTACTGGGAGTAGAACGAAAGAACATTGTCGTGTCCGGTATCTTACCGGCCATTTTTGTCCTCGATATTGAAATAACGATGCATTGGATAGAGGGCATTGGGGCGGCCGGTGTCCATTACCAACACCCGATTTATTCAGGCGCATGCTTTGAAGATAATTTGTGCGAAACCAGCTACCAGCTGAATTGCTTAGAAACCAGCGCCGGCGTGGTTTATGGATATTCAGGTTCACCGTGTTTATTACCTGATTTTCGCCGGATTCATGTGGATGTAAACGCGCCCGACAATTTCTCAAACGGATTTTCCTGGTCCACGGCCTTCCGCGACCTCCAGGACGCCATTGCCGTCGCCACAGCGGGCGACACCATCTTAGTCGCCCAGGGCACTTATTACCCCACCGACGATACCGACCGCGAAAAACGCTTCCTGCTCAAAAACGGCGTCGTCATACTTGGCGGTTTCAATGCCACAGAATGCCTGACGTCCCAGCGCGACCCCATCCTGTACGAAACCATCCTCAGCGGCGATATTGGGGTGCCCGGCGACAGCACGGATAACAGTTTTCATGTGTTGTTTACGCTGGGGACGGACAGCACGACCGTACTTGACGGCTTCACCATTACACGCGGACAGGCCATCCACCCCGATGGCAACGCTTATTCCGGCCATTTAGACCGGGGCGGTGGGATGTATGTGGGCACCATTGCCACCCTGCCCCACGCCAATCCGCGCATCCGCAACTGCCGCTTTATCTACAATGTGGGCAAAAACGGCGGGGCCATGTACTGCGACGGCACTGCTGACGGGCGCTCGGCAGACCCCATACTGGAAAACTGCACCTTTGAATACAACCGGGCACCCTCGGCAGGCGGGGCCATTTACAAAAAAGGCATTAGCCACCCGGAGCGGGCTTTTGCTGTACGGAATTGTAATTTTGGATACAATCGTTCGACGCAAGTGGGTGGAGCGATTTATTTTTTTGACGGGGGAAATGCCAATACTTTCTTAAATACAAATTTTTATCACAATACAGCTATTTCCAGTGGAGGTGCGATTTTTTTGGAAACGCCTTTTGAGGGTAGTTTAACAAAAATAAGAAATTGCAGTTTTACCGATAATATTGGCAACTCTGGTGCCGCATTCATGATTATTTTTACTGGATTTTATCCAAATGATTCTGGTGTTCATTCCTTAAAAATAGACCAAACTACTTTTAAAAGAAATTGGGGACTGAATGATACAGGAGGGGCATTTATTATATATAATACAGGTAATAATCGTTGCTATACTGCTTTCAAACACTGCACCTTTATTCAAAACTACAGCGTGTTTGAAGGGGGAGCCATTTATTTTCATAACGGCAGTAATTCAACCGGGAATTTAGAAGTAGATTATTGCCGGTTTTCAGGCAATGAATCTCCCCTGGGTGGTGCCGCTTCTATTTATCTTCGTGGTTTCCAGGGAGGGGGCACACCCCGCCCCATCAAAAGCACCTTAATGGTAAAGAACACGGAGTTTTCCTTCAACGATGGTACAATAGGCTTAGTTAACGGTTTTTTGGGCGTTGCGGATGCCTTAGTTCAAAACTGCACTTTTTATCGAAATGGTGGCTTCCCCATCGCCAAAAACTGGAGTGGCAATTTCAACGATTCCACTTATTACAACAAAATGGAAGTATCCAATTCTGTTTTTTGGGAACCAGAGGCACCGATTGGCCGCATTTTTTATAACGGTACATTAGCCAGTTCCACCCTGCACGACTACAACCTCCACCACAACCTCATCAGTGCGCCCGATTGCAACCTGCCCGGCGGCGATATCGCTTGCGGGGATGGCAATATCTTTGCCACCTGGCCTATGTTTCTTGATACTCTGAACAACAATTTCCGCGTAGCGGCCTGCTCGCCTGCCATCAATGCGGGTACCAACGAAGGCTTGGATACGATCCTGACCGATTTGGAAGGCAACCCGCGCATCTTAGACAGCCTTGTAGACATGGGCGCTTATGAGCGGCATGGCTACCGCATTGATTCCGTGAGCATAGCAGCCGTTTCGTGTGCAGGGGGCAGCGATGGGAACGTTTTTTTAGGCCTTACCGGCAATGAACCTTACCAATATGGCTGGGAAACGACCACAGGGCAGTCAGGCACTGGGGTTGAAAACCTGCCTGCGGGAGATTACCATTTCAGCGTCACCGACGCGCTGGGATGCAGCGATACGGTTGCTGTACAACTTTCAGCACCCGAAGCCATCGAAGCTGCTTTTTCGATCGCCAATGCTTCGGCCTTCAATGTCGCGGACGGTAGCATCGCACTAGATCAGATCAGCGGGGGTACACCACCCTATCGCTTCCTTTGGAATACCGGCGACACCTCGACTACGCTCGGTGGCTTGTTGCCGGGTTGGTATGAGTTGGCCATTCTGGATGCGAATGATTGTGAGCGCCTGCTTCCTGTTGAGGTCAGTTTTACCAATGCAACTTCGGCTCCGGATGAAACCTGGCAATTGCAGGTTGCTCCTAACCCAATTGAGGCTGGCCAACGGCTACGTGTATGGCAAGCGGGGGAAGTGGCTACGGAAATCATGATATCCCTTTTGGATGCGCAAGGCAGACCGATTCAGGCGTTTTTCCTGAATAGCTCGGAAAAATACCTCGATACAGACGTGTTAGTAGCTGGTGTGTACTGGCTGCGCTGGCGAAGGCCGGACGGGCACAGCGGCGGGGTGAAGTTGGTGGTTTTGTAAGGTCAGGTTTGGTTTTAAGCTCCCTTCTCGAAATAGGGTGTATCATTTGAATTGGAGTATTTATCCGTTAAATTCTGCTTGTTCTCGCGCCGCCGGGCATTCATGGCCGCAATATTTAAAAATAAACCGGCGTTTTGTCTGCGTTTCAAATCCATCCCTATGAACAAAGATTTTTTTAGGCTCCTTCAGTCTGCCTGTCTGTTTTTACTGGTCATTGCCATCCCTGCCTGTAATGCTTTGCGCGGCATCCGCCCTGAAACCCGGGAAGACCGCCAAACCACCACCGACAGGAAGCAGGAACTACGCCGCGATGTCGTTTCATACGCCCAGCAATTTAAAGGGACCCGATACGCTGAGGCTGGCAAAACACCCAAAACAGGATTCGATTGTTCGGGATTTACCGGTTATGTACTGCGCAATTTTGAAGTTTCTTTGAGCGCCAGTTCGCGCGACCAGGCTAAACAGGGGCGCATCGTACCACTTAAAGAAGCGAACCCGGGTGACCTGGTTTTTTTTCGCCGAAGCGACACGACGCCCGTTTTTCATGTTGCGATGATTGTCTCCAATGACCGCGATGGCATCAAAATCATTCACAGCACCAATACACGCGGCGTTGTAGTGGATAATTTGCTGGAAAACTCCTATTGGGAACCCAAAATTTATCAGGTTCGGGATGTGCTGAATGCCAATGGAAAATAAGTTGAAAGCCCCGGGGATTTTTTAATGAAAAGGCCGGAAACCCTTTCCGCGCAAGGAGGGCAGTTGCAAGTCACCTTACCAATGTGCCAATATCCAATAGCAGGTTTGGAATATCGCCGCACCCTTCCTATCTTGGTTGCTCACAATTTCGACGAGAATGAGAGCGCTTACCCTAATCATTGCCCTGGTGTTGTTTTCCCATTCCAAAGTCTCTGCAACCCACATCGTTGGAGGGGAGATGAATTACACCTGTCGGGGTAATAATCAGTACGAGATCACGCTAACCATTTTTCGCGACTGTTTTTATGGTGCCCCGCTCGCGTTTTTCGACAACCCGGCAGCAATCGGAGTGTTCAATGCGCAAAACATGTTGCTGCAAAACATCCTGGTGCCCCTGATGAACAACGATACCCTCAGCCCGGTATTGAGCGGGCAATGTTTTGTGGTGCCGCCTGATGTTTGTGTGCACACCACCACTTACCGAACCACGGTCACCCTGCCGCCCATCATCGGAGGGTATCAGTTGTCGTACCAGCGCTGCTGCCGGAACCAAACCATTCTCAACATTGTGGACCCCCTGGCAACGGGCGCTACTTACGGCGTGACCATTTCGGAACAAGCCTTGCTGGAATGCAATACCAGCCCCAAATTTCAACAATGGCCACCTTTGTACATCTGTGTTAATGAGCCGATTACGTTCGATCAATCTGCCACGGATGCCGACGGTGACTCTATCGTGTATAAGCTATGTGCCCCTCTGACCGGTGCTACACCAAACGTACCGCAACCTCAACCGCCAAACAATCCGCCTTACGATCCGGTTACCTGGATCAATCCGCCTTACGGGGTCGCCAACATGCTCAATGGATTTCCCGGTGGTAATGTCCTTCAAATTGATCCGTTTACCGGCCTGCTGACCGGCACTCCAAATACTGTGGGGCAGTTTGTTGTGGGAATTTGCATTGAAGAATACCGGAACGGGCAACTCATTTCTACAACCCGGCGCGATTTCCAATACAATGTTGGTGTATGCGGCCAGCCAACGGCAGCTTTTTTAGCACCGGAATTGCAATGTGGCGACCTGACCGTAAATTTTGAAAATCAAAGCCTGACAGCAAATGGATTTGTCTGGCATTTCAATGACCCCGGAGCTGCGGAGAACGTATTTTTTACAGAGGATGTGACCTTCACTTTTTCCGATACCGGGCTTTATGAAGTGATTCTGGTAGCAAATCCGAATACAGTTTGTCAGGATACCTTCCGGCAGGAAATCTATTTACAACCGGGATCTATTGTTCCGGGCTTTAGTTACGAATTTGGCACTTGCTCAGATTCTTTGCTGGTGCAAGTCACCGACCTGAGCACCGATTCGGTTTCCCAGATCATCGGATGGGCGTGGAATTTGGATCCGGGAGGCCAGACCAATACCTTGCAAAACCCGGTTTTTGCCCTCACTGAAAGCGGGGAATACAAGTTGACACTAACGCTCACTGCTGAAAATGGGTGCAAAGCCGAAATTGAACAAACATTTGATGTTGATTTGATTGAGGAGGAAATCGAACGGGATAGTTTTGCCATTTGTCCCGGAGTGGGCATTACCCTGAACAGTATATTTGATCCTGCTTATACCTACCTGTGGTCGCCGGCAGAAACGCTGGACAACCCAAATTCGCCCAATCCGCTTGCTTTTCCGCAAACAACGACGACCTATACCGTGACGATCACCGATGCCGCTGGTTTTTGCAGCATTGAACGGTCTGTGCTGGTGTTTATTCCGGAAGCCATCGTTCTGGATTTGCCTGAAAGCGAAACAACCTGTTCGCCTCAGGTTTTGCTGGATGCCAACGCCAATGTATCCGGAAGTTACTTCTGGGCGCTAAACCCGAATTTTACCAACCAGATCGCTGGTACAGATACCGTTACCGTTACGCCACTGGGGCAAACGTCTTATTACCTCCTGTTTCGCGATGAATATGGCTGTTTCGCAACAGGCCAGGTTACCCTGAACGGACTTGGGGTAAACGTCGACCTTTCCGAACCTCCGGTTATCTGCGAAGGGAACATTGTTGCTATTGCCGCCACCAATATAGACCCATCCGATTCGTTGACCTATCAATGGTCGCCTCCGGATCAAATTGTACTTCTGGGCAATACCGCCACACCAATAGTGCAACCCAGCCAACCGGGGGTCACTTATTTTGTGGTGATGGCCAGCAACCAGTTTGGATGCAGCATCACAGACTCCATACCGGTTACGGTCATTGATACCAGTTCCCAACTGGCTTTCGTAAATGCGGCCCAATGCAGTGGTTATTCCGTACAGTTTTCGAGTACAAGTGTGAATGCGCCTTACTACAACTGGCATTTTGGCGACCCGGAACAGCCCAATGCCACAGCAACCGGGGCTTCTGTTTCGCATACTTACCCCGGTCCGGGTAACTACACCGTCATGCTGACGCTGGCTTCTTTCCTGCCCTGTCCCGATACCCTGTTTAGAACGATCACGGTGGGCGAACCCGATATTACTGTAGATTTTGACTGGTCATACCTTAGTTGTACGGATACGGCGTTGGTGCAATTTACCGACCTGTCGGTGAATACCCAAAGCACAATTGTGGAGCGGTTCTGGTTTTTCGGAGGTGGCCCTCCCCTGAATACGGCTAACCCGATTCTGACGCTGACCGAAAGTGCCATGCTGAATGTGGGTTTGGTGCTCGTCTCGTCTGACGGTTGTCGCGATACGTTGCGACAACCGGTCAACATTGAAATGGTAGAAATAACGCTGGAAGACACCCTCATTTGCTACGGGCGTTCTGCGGTGCTGAATCCTTTGGGCAATGAAAACTACACCTATGCGTGGACGGCAGAACCTGCTTTGGAGAACCCGACTGCAACCAGCCCGGTGGTAACTCCCGAAACCACCACCACCTATTTCGCGACCATTTCAGGCGTTAATGGAGTTTGTGTGGTACACCGACAGGCAACCGTGACAGTAACCCCGGCTATTGTTTACGACCTGCCTTCAGATACGACCATTTGTGAACGCGATTTTTTACTGTATGCCGATAATACCGGATCTCAAAACGTAGGAATCGCCTGGTCTTTATCGCCTGCTTTTACCCCGGTTTTCAGCACACAACCCGAAGTTGTGGTGCAACCTGGACGGCCAACCGTATATTACCTGCGGCTGGAAGACGAATTTGGTTGCCGGCTCGCAGACAGTGTAACGGTGAGCAGCTATGGGATTTTCGTATCCGCAGAGGATGCCGTCACCTTGTGCATCGGGGATACCCTTCAATTGGCTGTTACCAACCAGGGGGGCGATGCGCTCACTTACAACTGGTCACCTGCAGACAGCATCCTTTCAGGGGGGAATACCGCAACACCTTTGGTGAGCCCTGCTGTCAGCCAGCCATTTACGGTGGAGATTACCAACGCCTTCGGCTGCACAACATCGGAAACAGTACAGGTTAACCTCTTTAACTTTGTACCTCCTTTAACGGTAACAGCTGAACCCGACACCATTCCAGCCGGCACGGAAGTGCAATTGGAAGCAACACAAGACGACGGCTACCTTTATTATTGGGAACCTTCAGCCACCCTGAACGCCAATGATATTTTTAACCCCACAGCTACGCCGCTGGAAACCACTACTTACACCCTGACCATCCGCGATGCGAGCGGCTGCATCAACCAACGGTCAGTAACCATCGTCGTTTTTAACCCGGAATGCCGCGAACCGTTTATTTTTGTGCCCAACGCGTTCACGCCTGACGGCGACGGCCTCAATGAAGTGCTGTATGTGCGCGGCGCAGCCATCGACGAAGTGTTTTTTGCAATTTACAACCGCTGGGGCGAAAAAGTCTTTGAAAGCAACTCGAAAAGCGTGGGATGGGATGGCACGTTTAAAGGAAAAATGCTCACTCCTGACGTGTATGGCTACTATCTGGAGGTGCGCTGTTTTAATGGAGAAACGTATTTTAAGAAGGGAAATGTGACGTTGATCCGGTGAGGGAGCGGAGGATTTGTGAATTTGAAGCCCAATACCGAAGGTTGCTAGTAAGGTTGCTATGAAATTTATTGGTTACACACCAAAATTTGAAATGATGTTTCCAAACCCTGAATTGGCCAGTAAAGTAAATTTATTACCATCAACAAAACAGACTGTATTTATGACCCGCATGGTGTTCATTTCTTTGCTGCAAATCGCCTGCTTTAAGGTCGCGTTTGCCCAATATACTTTCACAACTGGTATCCAGGCCAAATGCACCGCTGTTAAAAATCAGCAAAGTACAGGTACCTGTTGGAGTTTTACCACCGTTTCTTACCTGGAATCGGAACTCCTGCGCCTCGGAAAAGGCGAATACGACCTTTCAGAAATGTTTCTGGTGCGCACCATTTATCACGACAAAGCACGCAATTATGTATTGCGCCAGGGCAAAGCCAATTTCAGCCAGGGCGGCTTGTCTCATGATGTGATTCGGGCATTTAAAATGGGAGGCATCGTTCCCGAAGCAGTTTATTCGGGCAAACGTGGCAGCGATGCGGTACACGACCACAGTGAAATGGAAGCGGCCATGAAAGGAATGCTCGATGTTGTGGTAAACCGGAAAAGTGTAAGTACAAAATGGCCCGAAGCCATCAAGGGAATTCTGGACGCCTATATGGGAAAACCGCAGGAAAAATTCGAATTTCAGGCCAAAACCTGGACTCCAGTGGATTTTGCGAACAGCCTTGGCCTCAACCCTGATGACTATGTCAGCCTGACTTCATTTTCCCACCATCCGTTTTACGAATCGTGCATCGTAGAGATCCCGGATAATTATTCTAACGGTGCTTACTACAACCTTCCGCTTGATGAGTTGCAGGCCGTTGTGGATTATGCCCTCACCAATGGCCATACAGTAGCTTGGGACGGGGACGTCAGCGAAAAAGGCTTCAGCGCCAAAGAAGGCATCGCTGTGGTTCCGGCAGAAAGCAACAGAGGCGACCTTTTCTCAAAGCCAGGTCCAGAAACCAATGTTGACCAGGCCTTACGCCAGGAAGCTTTTGAGAGCTATGCTACGACCGACGACCACCTGATGCACCTTGTGGGCACAGCCAGGGACCAAAACGGGGTATTGTATTATCTGACTAAAAATTCCTGGGGAGAAATTAGCCCTTACAAAGGCTTTCTGCACTTGTCATCCAGCTATTTCCGCTTGAAAACAGTGGGAATCATGGTGCATAAAACGGCCATTCCAAAAGCTATTGCGCAAAAAATCAAGTGGTAAAATTTATGATGTGGCTCATTCGCCTGGTGGTTCAGGCTTTTATGCTGACCAGTATGTTTGCTCTCCTGACAAACTGTTCCGGTTCTAATGGGCCTGAAAGTGGCGCTCCCCCTGCTGCTCTTGCCGAAAAGTTGCCCGGTAAATGGCGGGCCACAAACATCACCATCCAGGTGGCAGACAGCCTGGCAGCGGTCCAAAACTTAGCCATTGACGCAGCAACCCTGAGCGAAAAACCCATTCTCTGGGAGTTTGAAGCAGGCAATCGTTATCGCGCTACAGCCAATGGAACACAATCACGGGGCATCTGGAATGTATTTAGCGATACTTTGATGCTGATTGAACCACAGGCAACGTATCAATATTTTGTTTCATTTTCTGGTGAAGACGCCTTTTTTCGTGCCTTATTGGATTGGGATGGAGACGGCCAGGAAGATGACCATTATGTAGGGCAGTTTAAACGCGAATAGAGCCCTGTGTTTTGAGTTTACAAACCTAACTCCTGCTTTACAGAAACTTAGCGTTTTCATAACCCGCCAGATCGGGTTCCGCCGGAGGGGCGCTCTACCTTTGCTCGAAGCAATAAAATAAAGCAAAGATGAGCGCCATCAATCAATTCCGCGACTGGACTTTTCGCAAAATCCATTCCAGCAACCTCGTTTACAATACCTGTTGGGAAGACCCGCGTTGCGACCGGGAATTGCTGGAACTAAATGCCGGCAGCGAAGTCGTCATGATCACCAGTGCCGGCTGCAATGCCCTCGATTACCTGTTAGACAGTCCGGCAAAAATCAACTGCGTAGACATGAATCCGCGCCAGAATGCGCTGCTGGAACTTAAACTGGCCTCGTTTGAACAAGTTGACTTTGAAGACTTGTTCCGGCTTTTTGGGCAGGGCGTTCATCCGGAAATGGAAATGCTTTATGTAACTCAACTGCGGGAAGCCCTGCCGTATTTTGCCCGCCAATATTGGGACAAAAACCTGCATTTTTTTGAAGGCAAGGGCTTGCGCAAAACCTTTTATCACTACAGTACGTCCGGTGCCTTAGCCTGGATTACCGGTCAATACCTCAAAGCGCAGCGCGGCTTGTATCGCCAGATTCGGCAAATGTTTGAAGCAGAAACGCTGGACCGCCAGGCAGCATTGTACCATCAGATCGAAAGACGCCTGCTGAACCAACTGATGGAATGGGCGCTCAACAGGCACTTCCTGATGTGCCTGGTGGGGGTGCCACGCAGCCAGCAATTGTTGTTCGTAGAAAAATATGACCGGGGAGCAGCAGGGTTTGTACAGGAATGCCTCCGTCGGGTTTTTACCCAACAGCCGGTGAGTGACAATTACTTCTGGCGACTCTATTTCGACGGCCATTATGATGCAGCTTGTTGCCCGTCTTACCTGCAACGCGGCAATTTTGAAACCATTCGAGGGCAAGTTCGAAAAATTGAAACCCACACGGCTACCATCAGCCAATTTTTGAAACAGCACCCGGGACAGTATTCCCACTTTGTGTTGCTCGACCATCAGGATTGGCTTGCCGCCAATGATCAGGCTGCTCTGGAGGAAGAATGGCAGTTTATTTTGGCCAACAGCAAACCCGGGGCCCGTATCCTTTTGCGTTCAGCAGCTGAAGAAGTGACCTTTTTTCCTGATTTCGTGAAAGATTCGGTGGTTTTTGAAAAAGAAAAAACCCGCGAAACTCACCTCCGTGACCGCGTAGGGACCTATGCCAGTGTGTACCTGGGTATTGTTCAGTAAATCATTTTTATCAAACCGAAAATGGACATTTTTCAAACAACCGACCGTACCGAGCAGCAAGCCCAAACCATGCAGCGTTATTATCGCTTGCATTCGAAAATTTATGACGCTACCCGCTGGAGTTTTTTGTTTGGCAGGAAGCGCATCATCCGGCAATTGCCGGATTTAGTCGCCGACCCTGCACCACACATTCTGGAAGTTGGGTGCGGAACGGGCTACAACCTGAAGCACCTGGCGCTCCGGTTTCCCAATGCCCGATTAACCGGGATGGATGTTTCGGGTGAAATGCTGCAACGGGCAGCCCGGCGTATTTTGCCCTGGAGAGACCGCATTTCTTTACTGGAGCAACCATACGGAGAAGAAAACAGCGGCTTTAATCAAAAATTTGACCTCATCCTGTTTTCTTATTCCCTAACCATGATAAACCCGCACTGGGCTACCCTCATTGCCCGGGCAAAGCAAGATTTAAAACCAGGCGGAATCATTGCAGTAGTGGATTTTCATGACTCGCCTTTTTCGTGGTTCAAACGCCACATGGCCAATAACCATGTACGCATGGACGGCCACCTCAGGCCAGCATTGGAGGCTGAATTTTTGGTAGAAGAAGCCAAAATTTGCCGGGCTTATGCCGGTATTTGGGCGTATTTGCTGTTTTGGGGTAGGGTAGAAGTGGTATAAAAAAGACACCATCTCTACTTGCCTACTTCCCTTCTGAAGGTGTTGCGGTGGTCGTTTTTGAACTTTTCCGGGGGCGCTTTTCGAGGGGGCGGTCCACAATTTGTTCAAATAATTTTTCCGTGCTGAGCTTAGCGACCAGAAGATCCTCAAGGGTTTCTGATTTTTTGGAAGGCTTTACCCGAAGCTTTGGATTGATTTGGGAGTAATCCGATTCATCGTACTGGTAAATCGTCCACCGATCCCAGCGATACTCCAAAGCGGTCAGATTTTCCACCCAATCGCCTGAATTCAGATAAGTAACCACCTGGTCTTTTACAGGCACTTCGCGCATTTGAGGCCTGTGAATGTGGCCGCAAATGACGTAGTCGTACCCCTGCTCGGCAGCCAACCGGATGGCTGTATTTTCAAAATCGCTGATGAATTTGATGGCTTCTTTCATGCGGTCTTTTACCTTACCGGCAAAGGACATTTGGGGCTTACCCAAAGCCAGGCGGATTTTGTTGATGAAGCGGTTGAATAAAATCAGCCAGTCATAGCCCTTTCCGCCTAATTTGGCGATGAAAGGCGAATATTTGATGAATACATCGAAAATATCTCCGTGAAAAATCCAGTATTTCTTGTCTTTCAGGTGGAGGGTCTGGAAGGCGAGCGAGAGAGTCGACTTGCCTTTCAGTTTTTTGCCGCTCTTGGCTTCGCGAACCTCGCCTTCGACGATG
>JABWAJ010000691.1 GCA_013361075.1 Saprospiraceae bacterium
ATGCACGACAGCAGCTTCGGCTGGCGCTTCATCAACACCAGGCTGCAAGCACTTTACGGCACCGATGCGATGGGCATGACGGCCGAAAACTTAGCCGAATTGTACCACATCAACCGCGAAGATCAGGATCGTTTTGCATACTGGTCGCAGCAAAAAGCAGCGGCAGCACGGCAATCGGGCCGGTTTGCCGAGGCAATTACCCCGGTAAACCTTCCTCAGAAAAAAGGAGACCCGCTCCGTTTCGGCGAGGATGAGTTTTTGAAACCGGCGACGACCCTGGAAGGCCTGGCTCAATTGCGACCGGCTTTCAAAAAAGAAGGCGGCACAGTTACGGCAGGCAACGCTTCCGGACTCAATGACGGAGCGGCAGCGCTGCTGATTGCCGGGGAAACGGCAATCCAAACCTATCAACTCAAGCCCCTTGCACGCATCGTCAGTTCGGCGGTTACGGGCGTAGAACCCCGCATCATGGGCATAGGGCCGGTTTCTGCTTCTCAAAAAGCGCTGCAAAAAGCAGGGTTGACTTTAGCGGATATGGACGTAATCGAACTAAACGAAGCGTTTGCTGCACAGGTGCTGGCCTGTACGCGCGCGCTGGGATTGCAAGATGAAGATCCCCGCCTTAACCCCAACGGAGGCGCCATCGCTTTGGGCCACCCGTTAGGGATGTCGGGTGCCAGAATCGTTCATGCTGCAGCGCAGGAACTGCAACGGCAAAACAAAAAATATGCATTGGCTACAATGTGCATTGGCGTGGGCCAGGGGTATGCGGTCATTATCGAGCGGGTATAATTCAAACTCAAAAACATAACATCATTTCCATACATGAAAAATATCCTGTTTATCCTGCTATCAGCCCTGCTTTGGGCTTGTTCACCAAAAGATAAAGACCACACCAGCCACGACCAAAGCCCAACCGAGGCGACCACCGAATCAAAAAAGCCCAAAAGTCCGAAGACCTCAGCCATGGCGATGGTAGGAGACAACCATATTCACATTGACTACAGTGCGCCGAGCGTTCGGGGAAGGCAAATTTTTGGAGGATTGGTTGCCTATGGTGAAGTCTGGGTCACCGGCGCCCACAAAGCTACCAGCATTTCTTTTGACAAAGCTGTAATGATTGGCGGCAAACAAATACCTGCCGGCAAATACGGCTTCTTTACGATTCCTGGCAAAGAAACGTGGGTCATCATCCTCAACAAACAATGGGATATGCACCTGGCCGATGACTACCAGCAGTCCGAAGACATCCTCCGCCTGGAAGTCGCTCCTGAAACCCTTGAAGCACCAGTTGAAATGCTGACGTATACGGTCAATGCTACGGATGGCAAAAATGCAACCGTATCCATTGCCTGGGACATGGTCCGCATTTCGTTTGAAGTGCGCAACGTTTAGTGGCGTAACGCTTATACCAACACCGCCGTCAGGGTAATTTCCGTGTTCAACGATACGGAAATCGGGCAGGTTTCTTTGGCTTCTTTCGCAGCAGCCTGAAATTGCTCATCCGACATGCCTTCCACAGAAGCTTTCAGATCCAGGTGAATGTTGGAAATTTTTCCATTCTCGAAGGTCACATTGGCTACGGTATCAATATTGCCGGGTACAAAGCCCATGCCTCCGATGACAAAGCTTAGCTTCATGCTGAAACAACCTGCATGCGCTGCCCCGATCAATTCTTCCGGGTTGGTGCCCACGCCGTCTTCAAAACGAGTCTTATAAGAATATTGCGCATTGTTGAGTACGGTACTTTGGGTACTGACTGTACCTTTTCCTTCTTTTCCACTACCCTGCCAGTTGGCACTTGCTTGTCTTGTAAATTTCATATTGAAGTTGCTTTAAGATTTACATGTCAGGAAAGCAGTCTGAATACCAGCGCAATAATTGCCGGAACAGCCTGCACATAAAAAATTGATTTTTGAGCAGTCAGGGCACCATAAACTCCCGCAACCACAACACAGCCCAGAAAAAAATAAGCCACCTGGTTGCTCCAGACCGGATCGGGGATCAACAACGCCCAGATCAAACCAGCCGCCAGAAAGCCATTGTACAACCCCTGATTGGCCGCCAATGCCTTTGTTTTTTCAAAGAGATCCTTCGGCAAAGAACGGAAAACTTTGGGACCTCTGGTCGTCCACGCAAACATTTCCAGCCACAGGATGTACAAATGTTCAATGGCGACAACTCCGGTTAAAATAGCGGCGAGTATTTTCATTTTTTAAAGGAATCAAATGCGTGATAAGTGAAGTAAAGCTATCTTTTTATGGTTGTATTTCCAAAGGACGTTGCTGTTTTCATGATTTTAAAAGTTGCTTTGCTTATTTAATAAGGCATTTTTGAGAAATTCTGATAGAATCTTATGATTTGGTGCCGTCTGCAATTTTCTGGCCAGAGTTCCTTACCAATTGGTTATCCTGCCTTGGTTTTCAAAAAAAGATAGCTGCTTTCCTGAGCCCTCACGTCCGGATCGC
>JABWAJ010000692.1 GCA_013361075.1 Saprospiraceae bacterium
ATTTTTTATTAAGGCATAGAACCCGGTCCACAGTTTCAAAAGTTTTAATATTTATCGCCAGTAACTCTTCGGTGGTGTAGTTATCGTCGAATTTCATGGAACTGCCCGTGTAAGTACCAGCCGGGGCTCCGCTTAATTCATCAAAAAATACCAACCAACGCATGTACTCAAAAAAACTATGCTTGTCTAAGTGATATACATTCTGGTCATGAACAACAAATTTTTCGCTATTGACCACAGAGAAAAAATCGTTGTTGATGAAAAAGAAAATGAGGTCATAGCCTTTTTTTCTCTCAATAATTTGCCAGTCAAATGGATAGTTAATACCAGAATACTGAGGATTCCATTTTGCGTAAACTTCAAAGTGCCGATCTTTAAATTGATCGCCTCCCATTCTTTTAGTCCTCATCAGGGCTTTGTATTGAAAGGTTTCGACACCGGTGAGCGTGTCTTTCATGGCGTTTAAGTATTGCTCAGGCGTTTGAGCTTCAGCAAAAGCGGCACTACACAGAAAAAACAAAAGGAGTTGCAATGTTTTCATATCCGGGAAATGATAAATTATTTTATGAAAATTTCTAAAAGGGTTGGCATAAGCTTGAATTTTTATTAATGGTTTCGGGATGCCCACTACCTTTTGTTTCTAACTCTTTTGGCGCCTTAATAGAGAATATTATCAAAGGGCAAAACAAAGATAATAAGGGGTAAAATAACATTTTGGAGCAAAATGTAGCGAAGTGGTGCAAAATCGGACAATTGGCAAAAAAACGCATCGCACACACCAAAATCAAGCAAACCAACATCTGATGAATTATAGACGCCGGCCTCGTTGCACGACAAATTTTATTACTCCTCAAAATATTAGAACCATGACTACGAGCATCACTTGCTTCGGGTTCAGCCTGTGTTTTGGGTTGATTGAACCTGCTTTAACTTTCGGACAGTTCTGCTGGATTTTGCTTGCTATTGGCGTTGGATTGTTCGTGCTTCCCCGGATGCTGAAAAATAAGTTGCACGACCCGGTTGCGCAGTATGGCCGAAACCACCTCTGGATGCAGGCGATTCGCTTCCGGGGGGCTTTTTTCAACCTGGGCCTCGTGATTTCCATAGGAATCGCTGCGCTGGCGCTCAGCATTACTAAGCGTGATCTGGGGGCAGTATCCGTCATAACAACCTTGCCGGGAGAAACGGATTGGATTGAACCTGAAATACCCGAAACTGATTATAAAAAGTCCTTACCGCTCCCTTCGCCGCCCCCACCGAAACTGGCGATAACTGAAGATGTGGCTGAGCCGCCGGTTTTTGAAGACAAAAGCATAGAGGCAAGCTCTTCTGTCGAACGTCCGGCAGACATAGCTATTCCTCCACCACCACCTCCGCCGGACATAGAAATATTGTGTGAGCCCCCTTTCCGGGTAGCGGAACAAATGCCCCGTTTCCCGGGCTGCGAAAACCTGGCGGGGGCAAATGCCGAAAAACAGGCCTGCGCGAGCCAAAAACTGCTGGAGTTCATTTACAAAAACATCAAATACCCGGTTCTTGCGCGGGAAAATGGCATACAAGGCACAGTAGTCGTTTCTTTTGTGGTGGAAAAGGATGGGCAACTCACGGATGCAGCCGTAATCAGGGATATTGGCGGCGGCTGCGGAACGGAAGTCCTGCGCGTAGTGAACTTGATAAACGAAAAAGGATTGCGATGGATGCCGGGTAAACAAAGGGGCCGCCCGGTGCGGGTGCAGTTTAATTTGCCGGTGAAATATAAGTTAAATTGAGGCTGCTCGTATCTTCAAAGAGATTCGTTTCCAGTTAATTAATAAAGTATTGTAAAGGGTGAAAAGCAAACAGTTGCCTGGCTTACCCCACAAAACCATCAACCGATCAGTCGCCGGGTTTGGGAAAACAGAGATTTCAAGCCCGGCGCTTTCGGGATCAGGGCAGACGAAATGATGGCGGTGTCGCAGGGAAAGGCACAAATTGAAATTCGCTTTACCATCAAAATATTGGTATTACTGGCACCATTTAACCCATTGATGGTCCAGGTTTCACCCGGTTCTGATCCAAAATGGCGCTTCCCTTCGTCAAAAAACCGTCAGGAAATTTCTTCTTCCTCAACTTCCGCCAAAAATTACAGAAATTTGCCCCATGAATTTGCAAAATGACTTGCTGCTGCGCGCAGCCCAAGGTGAAACCGTCGAACGCCCGCCCGTCTGGCTCATGCGCCAGGCCGGCAGAATCCTGCCACAGTACCGTGCCATCCGGGAGCGCCTTTCCGATTTCAAAGAATTGGTGAAGACACCCGAGCTCGCTGCCGAAGTCACCATCCAGCCAGTAGATGAACTTGGTGTGGACGCCGCCATCATTTTTTCCGACATCTTAGTCATTCCCGAAGCGATGGGGCTGGACTACCTGATGGAGGAAAAACGCGGGCCTTTGTTTCCGCGAACCATCCAGTCAGATGCCGATGTGGAC
>JABWAJ010000693.1 GCA_013361075.1 Saprospiraceae bacterium
ACGTACCTACGGCACGGAAAACCATACGAAATGCTAAAGGGCTACCGACATTTGGTCCCGATGGGACCGAACTCATGAAAATTCGGGATGACTCATGTTACATGATTGATAATTGATGATGTATCAACACTCCGGCACCACAATCGAAATATGCACCGCCAATCCACCCAGCGAGGTCTCCTTGTACTTGGTATTCATATCTTTAGAAGTTTCCCACATCGTTTTGATGACACTGTCTAAGGAAACTTTGGCTTTTGTCGGGTCACTTTCAACCGCCAGATTGGCGGCGGTAATGGCTTTGATGGCCCCCATCGAGTTGCGTTCGATACAGGGCACCTGCACCAGGCCGCCAATGGGATCACAAGTGAGGCCGAGGTGGTGCTCCATGGCAATTTCAGCAGCCATCAGCGATTGCCCGACGCTGCCGCCCAACCCTTCGCATAAAGCGGCTGCCGCCATAGCTGACGATACGCCAATCTCCGCCTGGCATCCTCCCATTGCCGCTGAAATGGTGGCACCTTTTTTAAAAATGCTCCCAATTTCTGCAGCAGCCAGCAGAAATTTTACAATGTCGTCATCCGTAGCATTGGGTTTTGCAAAGCAAATATAATAGGCCAGTACCGCGGGAATAACACCGGCAGAACCATTGGTGGGTGCCGTAACAATGCGCCCGAAATTGGCATTTTCTTCATTCACTGCAATGGCAAAACAACTGATCCATCTGGATACTTCCGCAAAATTATAGGGAGCACTGCGGATGGCCGCAATCCATTCGTCTGCGTTTCGGTAGTCTCTTTGACCGATCAATTTTTTGTGCATGGAAGGTGCCCGCCGCACTACCTCTAACCCGCCCGGCAAAACGCCATCCTGGTGGCAGCCCCGATAAATGCAATCTTTCATCACCGACCAGATGCGCAACAATCCGGCCTTGACTTCAGCCGGCGAACGCCAGGCCTTTTCATTTTCCAGCACCAACTCCCAGATCGCTGTATTTTCGTGCAGGCAATACTGCATCAATTCATCGCCGGTTACAATGGGATGGGGCAATCGCACCGAATTTTGGCCAAGCTCTTCTCCTTCCTTGACGACAAACCCGCCGCCAACGGAATAAAAAACTGCTTCGTGTATCAGTTTGCCCTCGTTGTTGTATGCCTGAAAAGTCAAACCATTGGCATGGAAAGGCAAACTTTCGGACGTATGGAATAAAATATCCTGCGCAGGATTGAACGAAACCTCTCTCGATCCGGCAAAATTCAGGATTTGTTCCTGTTTGATCCGTTCGGGAATGGCACTGACGTCTTCAATGGGAATGAACTCCGGGTCTTCACCGCAAAGGCCGAGTTGCACAGCAATATCCGTACCGTGTCCTTTGCCGGTTAAGGCCAGCGAACCATAAAGGTGCACCGCCAAAGTTGCCGTGTGTTCCAGCAAGCCATTGGCTTTTATTTCCTGAACGAAGCGCTCTGCAGCCCGCCAGGGGCCTAAGGTATGGGAACTCGAAGGCCCCACGCCGATTTTAAGCATGTCGAATGCGCTGATTGGTTCCATGTACTACGGGTGGTTAGGTCGCAGCAAAATTACACCATTCAGGCACGATTCCAAGAGCTTGTTCTCTATCTGCATTTTCTGCCCGATTACAGACTTAATCCAAAAACTGCAACAGCACTTCCCGCTGGTCCAGAGCGGGGCTGGCTTCGTTGAAAAAATAGAAAATATAAGCCATACCACGCCCTTCTTTATACAAAGCCAACATTTTGCAATGCTGCCACATTCCAAAAACCTGCTTAGGTTGGAAAAAGAAAGCCTTGACCCAGTCAGCACGGTAGGGTGCTCCCGGAATGTGATGAACAGCAATGGCAGCAGTTTCGTCATTTGTTGCCAAATGCGTTACCAAAGCCATACTGCGCAGGTGGGGATTAAACACTTCATGGGTATCCCGAACCGGTTGAATCAAAAACCGAATCTCAAGTTTTTCTTCTTTTGAATGGATAGCGAAATCACAATGCTGAAAATTATTCTTTGCTGTTTTGATTTCGCGATAGCCCGCATCCACAGGGTTCAAATAGTCAAGCCCGGCCTCACCCAGCAAAAGGGCAAAACGAAGCAATTGTTTTTCCTGTGCGCTGGCAGTAACCAGGCAAAAAGATCCAAGCAACACCAGGGGCATTAAAAATCTGCGAGTTGCCATGTTTTTGATTCAGATAAACCAGGTCGGCTGGTTAAGGAATGAGATGCCTATATCGGTGCGACGATTTTAATTTTGTCCTTGATGGATTGGACTAAGGCGGGAGAAGGCTTTCGTCGCTGAAGTTTGTTCTTAATGAGTTCTCTGAATGACTGTTCCTGATCTAAAAGCTCCATATAGGCGGGATTGGAGCGTAGTTCTTTCAACAAATCCCTTTCTGCACTTTCGCTGAGTTCGTTGTCCAGATACATCATCACTTTCTGGACGAGGTCTTGAT
>JABWAJ010000694.1 GCA_013361075.1 Saprospiraceae bacterium
CCAACAATTGCTTAATCAGTGTTTCCCGGTTGGTTTTCAGCACATTGGTTCTCAATACGACCTGTGCAGGTTGGTTCAGTGCCTGAAGGGTAGCCTCCCATTGATTGCCCAATTCTGCAGCCCCCAGGGCATCTAACCAGTCGGGCACCGATTCCCTGATGGCGCGCACCTGGCGCAGCGCAGGGTATTTGTCAGCAATCCGGCTTTTTTTTACTCCCTCAAATTCAACCCAGGGGGGCAATTCGAGGTCATTAAGCAGGCGATATGTCCCAAAAAGACGGTACCAGTCGGCGGGCGACGCCGGTGGGGCACCATCAAGTTCGTACAACAAGCGGTAGTGGCGCACCATGTCGTAAACACTTTCGGCAATGAACGCGCGGTCGCGGGCACCCCACTTCGGGTTTGACTTTAGGGTTTGCTCAATTACTTTGTCGGCGTGGCGGTTTTCTGCAAAGATTATTTGCAGGGCTTCCACAACGGCCTTGACAAGAACGGGATGCAGTTTGATCATGCGAAAGGCAGCTACAATAGATTAGATGAAAAATGGCGAACAAAGCGTTATTGTCCGGAAAGGCAAAGGTAAGCAAAACTGTTGAGCCGGGAAGCGCAGCCAGGTGTTGAAACAAAGAATGCCCTGTACAGGATTCACCGGGAATGGGATGCTTGGGATGCCGGAAAATTTGTAGCTTTGCGTGGCTTTTAAAGCTTTGAAACAACCACTATATACCATTCATGTCAGTCATTGTCAATAATTTAGTCAAACTATACGGCGAACAGCGCGCAGTTGGAGGCATCAGCTTCGAGGTGAGCAAAGGCCAGGTACTCGGATTTCTTGGTCCAAACGGGGCTGGAAAAACAACGACGATGAAGATCATCACCTGTTTTATTCCCCAAACGGAGGGGCAGGTTGAGGTCTGCGGTTATGACGTCGAGAAAGAACCTATGGAAGTGCGGCGCCGCATCGGCTATCTGCCGGAACACAACCCACTTTACAAAGACATGTATGTAAAGGAGTACCTGACTTTTGTGGCACGCCTTCACCGGACGCCCAATAAAGAGCAGCGCATCGCAGACATGATTGAAATGACTGGACTTGGCCGGGAGCAGCACAAACTCATTGCAGCACTATCTAAAGGTTACCGGCAGCGCGTGGGCTTAGCACAGGCCATGTTGCACGATCCGGAAGTCCTGATTCTGGATGAGCCAACCTCTGGTCTTGACCCCAACCAGATTGTAGAAATCCGCAACCTGATCCGCCAAATCGGCAAAGAAAAAACGGTCATTTTTTCCACCCATATCATGCAGGAAGTACAGGCACTATGCGACCGGGTTGTCATCATCAACCGGGGGCAGTTGGTAGCGGACGACCCCATTGAGCGCCTTCGGGAACGGGGTAAAAAAGAAGTAGTTGTCACCGTAGAATTTTCACAAAGCGTTTCCGAAAAGCAATTGAGCGACCTGCCGCATGTGCGCCGGGTTGAAAATGCAGGGAAGAACCACTGGAAACTTTACAGCGATGGCAAACACGATGTTCGGGAAGAAGTCTCGAAGTTTGCAGCAGCGAACAAACTAACCCTGCTTGAAATCAGAAAAGAGGAAATCAGCATTGAGGATGTGTTCCGGAAATTAACCCAATAATCATCTACCAAAACCTAACGGATTGACGCGCATCATGATGAAGCAAGCAACCCTGGCAATAGTACTTTTTATGACCGCTGTCGCCACCCGGGCACAGTCGGACAGTTTGATGCTGACCAAAAATTTCCAGTTCAAGGATGGAGTCTACTTGTCGTTGGATGCCCTGCACCGCAATACCCCCGATTTCACGTGGGAGGATGTGGAAGCAGTATTGACTACCAGTGCCCGCGCCTTTGTAGCTAAAGTGGCCTTGCTGAAAGTCAAGTCGGGAACCCCGATAGCCTTGCATTCTGTTCTCGCTATCGCCCTCGAAGGCGTGCCTTACCTCAGAGTTGCAGATGAAACAGTGTCGAAACACGAACAAGCCGTAGTTTTTGCCGGCTTAAAAGTTCGGGGCAAAATCGCTTATTTTGCTTATGAAAGGGATACGACGGAACTGGTAGAAATTTCAGCCTACAACCCCCTGACGAAAAAGCCATTCCGAAAAGGGAACGTACCGGTTAAGTCTTCACTCACCATTGAAAAAATATTTTATTTCCCCAATGGCCGGGTTGCTGATTTCACCAGAGAAAAGTTGCTGGAATGGATCAGTGACGACAGGCAACTATGGAACACGGTGAACGAACTGGGACCTGAACCCGATCGGGAAAAGTTGTTCAAGTGCCTGTTGATTTATGACGACAGGAATCCTTTTTACATTACCAATAATCCGTAACGAATAACCATTATGTGGTCAATATACCGGAAGGAAATCAATTCCTTTTTCAGTTCGTTGGTGGGATACATTGTTATAGGGGTCTTTTTGATCACCCTCTGGCT
>JABWAJ010000695.1 GCA_013361075.1 Saprospiraceae bacterium
TTGGTAGGCAATGTGGAGCCCTGGAGCTGGAGCCAACTGATGGCAGTAGCTCTGGTGCAGTATGCTTACAAGTTTATGATGGCCGTTTTACTGACCCCGCTGCTCTACCTTGTTCACAATTGGATGGATCGCTATCTGGGGCACGAAACGGCAACTGCCATGAAGCTGCGGGCGATGAAGGAAAGCTGACCGGAAATTGCAATAAATATGCCAGGCAATGCTTTAAACTCCGGAAATCTGTAGAAATTTACCTTCCGAAATTAAACTAAATTATGGCAAAAATCTTCCAGACCACTGACACCATCATGATGGTAAGGCCCGCCAATTTTGGCTTCAATGAACAAACCGCCGCCAATAATGCCTTTCAAACCAACGATACCAGTCGCGAGGCATCGGAAGTACAGCAATTGGCCGTGCAGGAGTTTGATGGTTTTGTGGAAAAACTCCGCGATGCCGGGGTCAGAGTATTGGTCATGGAAGACACGACCGAGCCGGTTAAAGCCGACGCCATTTTCCCAAACAACTGGGTAACTTTTCATCAGGACGGCCGCATCATTACCTACCCGATGTATGCCCCTGTCAGGCGGTTGGAGCGGCGGGAAGACATTCTGGAGCACATTGGTGCACAATTCGCTTATTCCGACCGGGTCCGCCTCGAAGACTATGAACGGGAAAACCGGTTTCTTGAAGGTACGGGCAGTATGATCCTGGACCGGCCCAACAAAATTGTTTATGCCTGCCTGAGCCCCCGCACAGAAAAAGAGCTGCTGGCAGAATATTGCGCCATCATCGGCTATGAAATGGTGGCATTTACGGCTTTGGATGGCCATGGGCAGGAAATCTACCACACCAATGTGATGATGGCCCTGGGCGAAGCTTTTGTGGTGATTTGCCTGGACACCCTGCGCGACCCTTCCGACAGGCGCATGCTGATGAATAAATTTGCCGCAACCGGCAAAGAAGTCATTGAAATTACCCTGGACCAAATGGTTCATTTCGCCGGTAACATGCTGCAGGTGCGCAACCCAGGTGGCGATACCTTTTTGGTTATGTCCGAACAAGCCTTTAAATCACTGACTCCTGCCCAAATTGTACTCATTGAAAAACACACGAATATTCTGTACAGCCCTATTCCAACCATCGAAACCTATGGCGGAGGCAGTGCCCGGTGCATGATGGCTGAGGTTTTTTTGCCGGAAGGGTAATTGAACTGGTTGAAACCTATACCCATCTATGGAACAATTTTTGCAATTCTGAGTGTTATAAAAATTCCCGCCCCCGATTCATAAACTTTTAAGTTATTTCATCAAAACCAAACAACAGTATGAAAAAGTATTTTCTGGTGTTGGCAATGCTGCCATCCTTATTGGGTATTGCCTTTGCGCAAAAAATCAAGCAAGAACGGATCAACGTCCAGTACACCCAATTACCGGGGGCGCCATTAGATCCATCCTTCACCACCTACACCGTTCGTATCAGAGGCGGGAGTTACCACCTCGAGTCCATGCGCACAACTCCTGCTGCACTTGAAAAATTCTTCACCATGGATGGATTCAAAAAGATTCCGGGTGGCGGGCATTTTACGATTGATGTCAACATCGGTTTTCTCCGGATTGAAAGCGATAAAATGGAATCCACCAGTACCAAAGTAAAACAAAAAGACGGGACTGAAAAAACGGTTACAACTTATTACAAAACCATCCAATGGAGTCTCCCCATTTCCTGGCGGCTCTACGATTATGAAGGCAAAGTCGTTTTTGATACCTACTGGGTAGGCCGCGACAAATTGCAAACCTACAACACCCCCAGTTCCAATACTACAGGGGAAGCCTCCCGGTATTGGGCCGACAACTACAACCGGATCACCAATGACCTGGCCAGCAACCACATCAATTCTAACCTCCGGGAAATGGGCCAGCACATTCGCCAAAGTTTTGATTTTCAAAAAATTGTAAGAGCTACTGACGAACTGGAAGTATTGCGTGAAAAAGATGAAGAATACGCTGAGTACAACCAGGCTTTTGAAACAGTAAAAGTTGCTTTTGCACAGATGACGCCCGATCAGCCTGTTGACAAATTGCGGGAAACCGTAAAACCTGCGGTAGAATTCTGGCTCAAGGCAAAAGACAAATACGACCCAACCGACAAAAAACAAAAAGGGCTTATCCATGCCTGTCTGTTCAATACAGCATCCGTTTTTTATTGGTTAGATGACCTGGAAAGTGCCGAAAGATATGCCAACCAGGCCAATGACCTGGATTGGAAAGAAGGCCGGTCTAAGCGTTTGTTGAGAGAAATTGAAGGAACGCGAAAACTGTTTGCAGCAAACAAGGTGACAACACGGCACATTTTCCGTGATCTGGAAAATGCCATCCCCCCTGCAAAAGCGATAGAGTTGGCCGAAAAAGCCGAAGAGGAAGCCGCCAACAGTGCCGTCTTCAACGGCCACCTC
>JABWAJ010000097.1 GCA_013361075.1 Saprospiraceae bacterium
TCAAAAACTCAACATCATGAACCCCGAAACCTCCTGCCAACTGCCAACTGCAAACCTGCTAACTAAAAACCCCGCCAACTCAATCCTCAAAAACTCAACATCATGAACCCCGAAACCTCCTGCCAACTGGACTTCCTCACTCCTCTATCCAAACCACTTTATCCTCCAACCCCGTCCGTTTGCCATCCGGAATTTCCGCATCGTAGTACCCCATGTAGAACAACCCGAGGCAGCGCTCGTCTTCAGCCAACTGCAAAAAATCCTGCCCGTTAAGGATGGCCGAAGGAGAACTCCAGTAACTCCCAATGCCATAAGCCGTACAGGTGAGCCACATGTTTTGAACAGCACAGGCCACTGCAGCAATTTCTTCCCATTCAGGCAGATTTGCGTCTGCGTGGCGTTTCATACAAATCGCGATGACACAAGCCGACCGAACCGGGTTTTTCAGCATCTTTTGGTATTTGATGTCCGGCAGCGAAGGGTCTTTCTCCTTGTGGTAGTTGGCGATGTACTGGCCCAGCCGCTCCAGGGCTTTACCACTGAATACTTTGAACCGCCAGGGTTCAGTCAGTTTATGCGTCGGTGCCCATTGCGCATTGTCAAGCACGGCTTCCACTATTTCCCGGGCAATGGGGCGGTCGTTGTAACTGGCCGGAAACACAGACCGCCGGTTGCGGATGAGGACACTCAGGTGTTCAGGTTGCAGCATGGTATTTCTTATTTGCGGCGAAAATAGAGATTGCTATTGAAATTTAAAAGTTTCAATAATTATTGAAACTTTTAGAACGAGCAGGCGTTATAGCATAAGAACAGCGGAATATGGAACAAGGAATGTTGAATTCCGGAATCATGTGCCGTTGATTTCAGCATTCGGTATTCAGCAATTAACCTTCGCTGCATATGGTATCTGCATTCAGAATGAAAATTGACCTGCTGGCGCAAATCGCCCTGATCGCAACAACCCTGCTTCTGTTGCTGGTAGAACGATGGGGTATCGCTGCCTATCCGCTGATTGGCTTGTTGGTGTGGCAGGCTTTCAGTGCCCTGGAGTTGTTTTTTGCCTACCACCACCGCCGGCGCCGGTACTACCTCCTGCTCACGGCAACAGCTGCTGCACTGTTACCGCTCTGGACAACGCTGCCTTACCTGTGGGGATATCTTCCTTTCGCCCTGATGGCCATGTGGTATCTTTTGGAAACCGTTTACGACTTTTCAGTAGTCTACCGGCGTCACCGGTCATTTTGGGATTTATAATTTGCATGGCAAGATCCTAAACAGGGTGTTATAAACTGATAAAAATGGCATAACTTTGCCCAAACGCAATTTATGAAACCTTTTGCACTCCTGTTTGTGTGCCTTTCGGCGCTGTTGCTGACGATCAATGCCTGCGGAGGCAAACCCGAGGAGCAGGACAACACCGGCGATATTCCTCCTCAGCAGACTTCCGCCACTGCCCCGGATACCAACAGCAGCACGAATGGAAAAACACTGTCGGAAGGCCTTACAGAAGACTATACCCATACCGATCGGGTCATCTGGCAAAAACCGGATATGGTACTGAATCTCCTTGGCGGGTTAGATGGAAAAGCCGTTGCTGATATTGGTGCCGGTACGGGATTTTTTACCCTCCGCATGGCGCAAAAAGCGCGCAAAGTCATCGCCATTGACATTGACCCGCGTTTCATCAACTACTTAGACAGCATCAAAACGCTGGAACTCCCGGAACAATTCCAAACCCGCATCGAAACCAGGTTGGGCAAACCCGATAATCCCCAGTTGAAAACGGGTGAAGTCAATGTTGTCGTCATTGTAAATACCTTTATGTACATACGCGATCAGGTGGGTTATCTCAAAATCCTGCGCGAAGCCCTCACCCCCGGCGGTAAAATCCTGATCGTGGATTTCAAGAAAAAACGCACCCCGGTAGGGCCCCCCAACGACATTCGCGTGCCGATTCACATCGTAGAAGAAGCCCTCTACGAAGCCGGCTATAAAAACGTACTCGCCAACGACACGGCACTGGATTACCAATACATTTTAGTGGCCGAGCGCTGATGTTCCTGCTGGAAGGCATCGGGTATTTGGCCAACGGCAACGATCGCCAGCAGCAGGCTTTCCGGACACTCACGAGCCATCACCTCTTCGATTTACTGCAACCTTTCCAACCGGTTTTGGCAGGCACCATTCCCTTGGCCATTGACATCCCCGGCAGCGACTTAGACCTCATCTGTTGCTGGGAAGAGGAAGCCGCTTTCGCGGAATACCTGACACGCCAATTTAGCCGTTTCCCGGATTTTGAATGCCTTCATAAATCCATCCGCAACCGCCCTACCGTCATTGCCCGCTTCACGGCAGATGATTTTCCCGTCGAAATCTTCGGCCAAAACCGCCCGTCAACCGAACAGGAAGCCGTGCGCCATTTACTGGTGGAATTTGCCATCCTGCAGGAAAAAGGCGAGGCCTTCCGGCAAGCGGTGATTGATTTAAAAATGCAGGGAATGAAGACGGAGCCGGCGTTTTGGAAGCTGCTGGGAATGGAGGGGGATGGGTATGAGGGGTTGTTGGGGTGGGGATTTTAGGCCAATACATGACTTGTCCTGAAATAGGTTGACAGGAAATGTCAACAAAAAACAGGACAAAGATGAAAGAAGTAAAGCGTTATTCGGATCATTTCAAAAGGCGTGTTGTGCTAGGTTGCGAGAGCCTGGAATATTACCGTCGAAAATACAAAATAGGAGGTAGTATGACACTATCGAGATGGATGGATAAATTTGCATGGGAAAAAGAAGCATCGATGGCAATAAAAAAGGAAGGAGAAAACGAAGAACTAGCGAAATTGAAAGCTGAAGTTGAGCTGCTTCGGCGGGAGTTGGAGGAGGAACGTTTGCGTCGTCAGGCGTATGAATTGATGATCAAGATCGCGGAAGAGGAATTCAATATTCCGATCGAAAAAAAGTCTGGTGTCAAACAGTCCAAAAGATGAGGGATATGCAGCGTCAGGTGCCGCTGGAGCGGCTGTGTGGATTGTTTGACAAGAGTCGGCAGGCCTTTTATCAGAGGCAGGGAGCGATTTATGAACAGGCCGTGTCGGATCATCTGATTTTAAGTCAGGTATCAAAGATTCGGCAGCGGCAGCCTCGGCTGGGAGGTAGAAAGTTATTGGTCAAGCTGGCTGAGGCAGGGATAGAGCTGGGTCGGGATGCGCTTTTTGACCTGCTTCGCAGCAACGGGCTTTTGGTCAGGCGCCGGCGCAATGGAGTGAGGACAACCCAAAGCAGCCACTGGTTGCGCAAATACCCCAACCTGATTCGGCACTTTACCCCCATGCGTCCCAACCGGCTGTGGGTAAGCGATATTACGTATTTGGAGACCACAGAGGGCTATGTGACACCAGTGACAACCTGGAAGCGGATAATGCAGTGGCGGCCCTGAAAATGGCGCTTAAGGGAATGAAAGAGGATTGTTCTGAGTTGATTCACCACTCTGACCGCGGGGTGCAGTACTGCTCAGACAAGTATGTCAAATTGCTGAGCGGACGAAACATCGCTCTGAGCATGACTGAAAACGGGGATCCACGGGAAAATGCCATTGCAGAGCGCGTCAACGGTATTTTGAAGGATGAATGGCTGTACGATTTGGGTAAAATGGACAAGGACACCATGCATAAGGTGGTTGCTCAAATTATTCAAATTTACAATGAAGAACGTCCCCACTTAAGCCTGGACATGTGGACTCCGAATGTGGCTCACCAAATGAGCGGCAAGTTGAAGAAGCGATGGAAAAACTACTACCCGGACAAAAAAATAGCCAAAAATTCGGGGCAAGAGTTTTCCACAAACTAACACTAATCAACAAAAGAAAAAAGAACCAAAAAAGAAAACACATAACAATAATCATTAATAAATCTGTAAACCTTTTTTAGGACGGGTCAAGCTCTAATATCTTTCATGTTCAGGTGGGCAACTGTTGAACCACCTGATTTCCCCAACATCGAATTTTGCATTTCATCACCCAACAAAAAATAACAAAGGTATTGTGGGTTGATTTTTTGAATATCAGGTCGCAACAAAACCGTTCTTTGCCCCAAACAAACCAATTCATTTTCTGGAACAATTGCAACATTGCCAACGGGTGCTTCTCTGGCTAAAATCAAATCATTAGCTTGTGGAATCGCCCTCTTTGTCCATAAACGATAGGTTTCCTCAGATACCCGGAATACCCCCTCTAAAATCAACCTGCCCTTGCCTATGTTTGGCGTTCTAATATTGGGATAGCCCTCTTTTTGAAAAGGTGCAGTTTTATGTTCAGCATCAACTATGAGTTCACAAGCATCTTCTAATTTCATATCCTCAACTCCTTTAAATGTTCCTGAATCGTTACCGCCAAAGTCACCGCTTCCCGGTCGGGGCCGGCGGGTGAATGGTACGGGTATGGACGTAGTTTTTTCATGTTGTTGTTATTGCAGGCCGACGAAGGCATCGAAGTTTTCCGGGGCAATCAGGGTGGTTTCACTGCCGGGATAGCTTTCCAGAAAAGACTTCGGGAATCGGGCGGGCTTTTTCGGCTGCCACTTGAACTCAAAGGCATGTAGCCTGCCCCCGGCGTCTTCTACGTAGTCAATTTCCTGTTGCGTGGTGGTACGCCAGAAGTAGGCGTTGCAGTCGTAGCCCGTGTAGGCATTCCGCTTCATGCGCTCGGCGAGCAGGAAGTTTTCCCAGAGTGCCCCGGTGTCGGTACGCAGGGCAAGCGGCGAAAAGTTTTTGAGGATGGCATTTCGGATGCCGTTGTCGTAAAAATAGATTTTTCGGCCTTTTTTGATTTCGTTGCGGGCATTGCGGCTGAGCGAGGGCAGGCGAAACAGCACGAAGGACTGCTCCAGCAGATCCACGTATTTTTCCACAGTAACGGGGTCGGCGCCGATGAGTTGGGCGACTTCGTTGTAAATCACCTCACTGCCGAGTTGCAGGGCTAAAGCTTGCAGCAACTTCACCAGCAGGGTAGGTTTCTTGATCTGGTCGAGGGTGAGCAGGTCTTTGTACATCAGCCCGTCGCTCAGGTCATTGAGGGTTTTTAGCGCTTGTGGGGGTTCGTTTTGCGCCACTTCGGGGTAGTAGCCGAAGAGCATCCGGTGTTCGAGCAGCGAACGCTCAGCTAAGTAGCCGTGCTGTCCGCACATTTCAACAAACGAGAGCGGGTAGAGCGAAAACTCGAATTTTCGGCCCGTAAGGCTTTCTTTGGTCTGGGCGGCAAGGTCGAGCGAGGAAGAGCCGGTAACAAAGAGTTGCACCTTTGGCAGGTGGTCGGTGATGAGCTTGAGCATCAGCCCGGCATTGGTGAAGCGTTGTGCCTCGTCCACCACCACCACTTCGTGCTGCCCGATGAGTGTTTGCAGGCGTGCCAGCGAAATATTGTCGAGCAGGGAACGAGCTTCGGGGTCATCGCCCGTCAGCCAGATGGTTTTGCGGTTGAGGCTTTCGGTCATTTTGCGCACAAGGGTGGTCTTGCCCACCTGCCTGGGGCCGGTGATGATGATGGCTTTCCCTTTGCCGAGCCACTGCCGGATGTTTTGTTCCTGTATGCGCTGTATCATGCCTTTTAGCGGCAATTTTATTTATTTTTTAGATTTAAATCCAAAAAAAAGGTCTTTATTTTTGATTATAACCCTAATGCGGTTAAATGTTCCTGAATCGTTCCCGCCAAAACTGCCGCTTCCCGGTCGAGGTCGGCGAGTTCCATTTTGATTTCGGCCATGCGTTCCTCAAAGTCGAAGCCGTCGTCCATCTGGGCGGCCACGCCCACGTAGCGTCCGGCAGTGAGGCTGTAGTCGTTGGCGGCTATTTCGGCCTGTGTCACCACGCGGCAGAGGCCCGGCACGTCGCGGTATGCTCCTTCCGGAAAGCGGTCGTTCAGCCAGGTCCATTCTTTCTCAAAATACAGGGCATGGTCGGCGGCTTCCTGGAAGGCCTGCACCCGGCGCTCGGTTTCGGCCAGGTAGTTTTGCAGGCGCTCCCTGCGGACTTTGTCTTTTTTCAGTTCGTCGCTTTGCAGGCGGTTTTTGGCTTCGGCGGCCAGTTCCTTATGGGCATGGCTCAGGAGCTTTTTCAGGCGTTTGAGTTCGGCGGTTTTTATGGGTTCTTCTGCGACCTCCAAAGCCAGGTTTTCCGCTTTGGCAGCCTTGTTTTGCAGCAGTTCCTGCCAAAACCGCCCGGCGTCTGCCAGGCTTTGCGCCACTTCGTTTTGGTAGCTATCCAGCGTAGCGTGAAAGGGGCCATGGTCGCCCCGGTATAGCCCTACAATGGCTTTTATGTTGCGCAACTGTTCCGGCGTGAAATCGTGGATGCTGGACGAAACCTTGCGGTACACGTCCCGGAGGTCAAGCATCAGGGTTTTGTCGCTGCGTTCGGGATCGGCCTCCTTCGCCCGGTCAAAAAACCAAAGTGTGCAAGGTAGGGAACGGGTGTAAAAGAACTTCGTGCCGATGCTCACCATCACGTCCACGGCGCCCGTTTTCACCAACTGCGCGCGGATGTCCCGCTCCGTATGCCCGGCGTCCGAAGCCGAAGAAGCCATGACGAAGCCCGCCCGTCCGGCAGGGTTCAGGTAAGCATAGAAATATTGAATCCAAAGGTAGTTGGCGTTGTCGGTCTTGGGGAGTCCGAAAGGCAGCCGGCGGTCGTTCTTCACGCTTTCCTTTGCTTTGTCCACCCCATCCACATTGAAGGGCGGATTGGCCATGACGAAGTCGCAGCGCCCGGCCATGTTGTGGTGGTCTTCGTAAAAGGTGTTGCCTTGCAGGATGCTGCCTTCCAGGCCGTGAATGGCCATGTTCATCTTGGCTAAGCGGGTGTTGGTGTCTGCTTTTTCCTGTCCGTAGAACGAAACTTTGGTGGCCGGGTTTTCGCCCTCCTCCTCTATGAAATGCCCGGTTTGCACAAACATACCCGCCGAACCGCAAGCGGGGTCGAGGACAATGCCGTGGTTGGGTTCGATGATGGCCACAATGGTATTGACCAAGGAAGGCGGGGTGAAGAATTCGCCCCCCTCTTGTGCACCGCTTTTGGCAAATTCGTTGAGGAAATATTCGTAAATCCTGCCAAACACATCGCCCGGCATCCGGTCGAGGCTTTCGTCGTTGAAAATCCTGATCAGGCGCTGCAGGAGGTCTTTTTCAAAGGTTTGGTAGTCTTTTGGCAACACGCCGGAAAGGGCTTCATAATCGCTTTCAATCAGGCGCATGGCCTCGTTGATCTCCTCGCCAATGTCCTTGCCTTCGGGCAGGGTGGCGAGGTAGTCCCAACGGGCTTTTTCTTGCAAATAAATGGCCTTGGCTTGCTGAAAATCGTCCTTAGTGACAGCCCGGCGTCCCCGTTGCGGATGCACAGGCAGCTTTTCTTCGATCATTACTCTGGCGTCGTTGAAACGGCGGAAAGCATGCCGGAGAAACAACAATCCCAAAACCGGGAAGGAGTATTCGGTGGCGGTGAGCTTAGAGTTCGCCCGTAGCTGGTCGGCAGCTTCCCAGAGGCGTTTTTCGAGTTCTTTGAGTTGGTGTGCTGTCATAGGGCTAATGTATGGTATTTTATTAAATGCTATTAATGTCAAGAGACACAAAATAATGGAATTTACGGAACGTACATCCTTTTGTTGCAGCTTGCCTCCAGCGTCGGACTCAGGATTTGTTCCCGGGCGTTCCATCAGACAATAAATCCCTGGCATGTACCCTCAGTATGCGGGCAATCTCGTACAAAGTTTCCAAATCGGGTTGTTGAACGTTACGACACCAGCGGGAGACGGTCACTTCATTTCGCCCTAACTGGGCGGCCAACCATTTATTGCTGCGCCCCTCTGATTTAAGCACTTCTTTTATCCTGTTTAGCTGTTTTGGTTCCATGACAATTAAAGTCTTGAAAAGACTTTTTAAATAGTCGTTAAAAGACTATTTTTGTTTGCACGTTGATTAACTCTTAATATCCAAGGCAGAATTTCGCCTGATTTGGCTTCAATATAGGCTTAAAGAGTAAAAAAATTTGCATTAGCAGTAAATTTCATCAAGATGGTAAAAACGAGTTCCTTTATTCCCCGGGAGTCACCTACGCCTAATCCTGATCGTTTTCCTTTCAGATTAATTTTGCTATTTGGCTTGCTTATAATTGTTTTTGCAACCGCTAAAGAATTTGTCCAATACACCGAACTCTTGATCCGCCCTCCGGGCAACAAACAGGACAATTAATGCAAAAGGCCGTCGTACAAACCCGCTTTTTCAGATTTGGAGGTATGCTGCATCAGCACGACCAGCATCTGGCCTTTCAGTTAGTTGAGTTGGAAGACCAGCTCAATAGGGCAATTTCCGCCCCCGGTTTTGCAGCGGTCGTGGAAAGCGTGTACTTTATTCCTGTTATCGTCCCGGAGGAACAGGTAATGGAACATCAGGAAGTACTTTCCTATAAGGAGGCGGAAAAGAAAATTACGATACAGAAGCGGGTTTCTGCCAGCACTGATCTGATGCCCGCTTTTTTAGAAGCGCTGGCTTCGCTTAGTGCCGATCATCCTCAACTCCTGCCGTTATTTCAGTGGGTGAAACAGCAGGTACGTTTTTGAGAAATCTTTCGTCAATGCTATTACCCTTTCTTGTTTTTCCGGTAATGCTCAAAAAAATTGACAATAGGCAGGATAATTGGGCTCATTCCAGCCTGTATGGTCAGGTTACTCATATATTGCCGTTTTCTTCAGATTCGTTCAATTAATTCAGCCTTGACCAATTCATAGGCATCGTGAGGGATGAAGGGCGTTGTTGGCCTCAGCAAGGCCATCGTATCGCCCAGGAATTCGGTGTCTTTCATTTTGGCTTCCATGTTCAGGATAAATTCTCTTTGGCTTGGTGGTTCCTCTACGGAAAAAGCCATGTACTCCCGGTAAGCATGCAACAGCGCATCTTTATCCAATGCTGGTCTTTGCGATAAAGCAATGAATAAATCATACAGGTCGCGGCCTTTGCGTCGTTGGTACAATGCCCGGAGCTTGGTGCCCAGTAGTTCTTCCAGTTTATACGTGGTCAAGTCGCAAGTTCCGGAAAACCAGGAGGATTTTACTTCAAAAGGGAATTGTTGGTATCCCAACACAGAAAAATGTTCGCGCGTATTGGCTTCAACCTTCAACCGCAATCGCTGTACTGGTGGAAACTCGGACTCGAAACGATAAATAATCTGTATGCCGTCCCTTCTCGGTTTAACAGCAGTATCTCCAAGAAAGGACAGCACTGCTTGAAGCCGCTGCACGGTTTCTTTGATCGGTTCGGCTTTGATCTGTACCAGGTCAATATCCTCAGAATAACGGGGTTGTGGATTCAGGTAGAGTTTGTGCAGTGCCGTCCCTCCGCGAAAAGCCAATCTGGAAGCCAGCCACTCATCCGAAAATATTTCCACCAGGGTACGGCAGATCACCAGGTCTTGTTCAACCTGTTCATTGGTTTGCCAAGGTACTTGTTGGCTCCATTCGGTGATGTATGCCTGCGGAATCATTCGTCGATTTCAATTTCGGTATTCACAATTACTTTCCAGCGGTTTTCGGAGGAAAAGCCCTTGGTTTTACCGGATGCTTTGAGTGGTATACGAAAGAAGTTTATCGGATGTTTTCCCATAGCGTCATACAGTCCATCTGCGAGCTCAGATTTGCCGCAGGCGAACTCTAATAGGTAACCCAAGCGCTGTAAAGCAGTGGCCGGCGCATATTCCAACAACTCCGCATTAAAATCTGTTGGTTGGAGTACTTCGGCCAGTTCGTTCAAAACAGTGGTAGCCCGATTGAGGCCTCCGATCCTTTTTTCAAATTGGATCAGGTCTGTGGATGTCAGTGCGGCATTGGATATGTTCAGGTATCCTGCTTCCGTTTTTCTTTGCTCTAAAAGTTTTTCCGGTATGTGTTTTACGCTGACGTAGTTGATCTTAATGCCCTTTTTGCAGGTAGCGCGCAGCACAGGGAAGGTGGTCATGACAAAATATTCCTGAGGTTGTTGATGAGATGCGCCGTGATAAGCAGCAGCATTCAGTAATGCCACATAATACGGCCTTTCCAAAAACTTCATCAAGGTATCCAGAAACAAACTGGGAGGAAGTATTCCTTTACTGGCATACTGGGGTGGCAGAATCAGGTAATATCCCTTGTAAACGGACACGATTTTGCCTTTGTCTGCGAGGCGTTTTAAGGCAAATTTTAGGGCGATCTCGGTTTGTTCGTCAAAAAAAATCCGCAATACAGACAATGCAAATCCATACTTGCCTTGGGATAGTTGGTGCTCTACCCATTTTTCGAGACTTAGATTTGCTTTGACGGGCTCCACAAGTGTAATTTTTTGCGAAAGGTAGTGTTTTTCGATACTTTTCGCAAAAAATCTATTTTATCATTTAATTTCAATTGTCCTTCGGTGGTGCTTTCTGCATTCAGGTTGTCTTCCAGCAATGCGTTCAGCAGTTTTTCTTTCAGGTATTCGATGTTCATGCCGTTGATGGCTTAAATTCAGGATTTATGCATGGGCGTCACATCAGATAATAAATCCCTGGCTTCGCTTAGTGCCGATCATCCTCAACTCCTGCCGGTATTTCAGTGGGTAAAACAGCAGGTTCGTTTACTTTCCAATACAAAACCTTGAAAAAATACTATCCAGCAAATCCTCCGTCCCGATCTCCCCGGTAATTTCCCCCAGGTAAGCCAGCGCGCGTCGGATGTCCATCGCCACAAAATCGCCGGTGACGCCGGTGTCTAAGCCATGCAGGGCGGCGTTCAGGCTTTCGGAAGCTTTCAGCAGGGCTTCGTAGTGACGGGCGTTGGCCACGATGGTGCTTTCTGCATTCAGGTTGCCTTCCAGTACGGCGTTCAAGAGCTTTTCTTTCAGGTATTCGATGTTCATGCCGTTGATGGCGGACACGGGCACCCAGGCATCCGCGGGCAGCCATTCGTTGGCGTATTGCTCGTGGGTGGTGTAGGGGTTGAGGTCCATTTTGTTGGCAATGACGAGGAGTTTGGTATCGGCATGCACGAGTTGGGAGAGGTCCTGGCGCAGGTCTTCCGGCGAGGTGCGGATGACGTCGAACACATAGACCAGTAGGGCCGATTGCCGCACTTTTTCGAGAGTTTTGGCCACGCCGAGGGCTTCGATGGCGTCGTGGGCTTCGCGGATGCCGGCGGTATCGATGATGCGGAAGGGGATGCCGCCGATGTTGAGCACCTCTTCGATGGTGTCGCGGGTAGTGCCGGCAATGTCGCTGACGATGGCGCGGTCTTCGTTGAGCAGGGCATTGAGCAGGGTGCTTTTTCCGGCGTTGGGGCGGCCTGCGATGACGGTGCTGACCCCGTTTTTGATGGCGTTTCCGAGCTGAAACGATTGCAACAGGGCGTCCATCAGCGATAAAATGCGCCGAATGAGGGCTTTAAGATCGTCGCGGTTGGCGAATTCCACGTCTTCTTCGCCAAAATCCAGTTCCAGTTCGATGAGGCTGGCAAAATCAATGAGCTCGGTGCGCAGCCGTTTGATTTCGTTGCTGAATCCGCCGCGCATTTGTTGCAGCGCGATGTTGTGGGCAGCTTCAGACGAGGAAGCGATCAGGTCGGCCACCGCTTCGGCCTGGCTGAGGTCCATGCGGCCATGCAAAAAAGCGCGCAGGGTAAATTCGCCGGGCTGGGCCAAGCGTGCGCCCTGCCGCACAAACAACTGAATGAGTTGCTGGATGATGTAAGGCGAGCCGTGGCAGGATACCTCGGCTACATTTTCGCCGGTATAGGAACGCGGTGCCACAAAAAGCGACACCACCACTTCGTCCAGCACGCGGTCCTGCTCATCGCGGATGGCCCCAAAATGCAGGGTGTGTGAGGGCTGCGCCCCCAGGTCTTTGCCTGCAAACACCCGATCTACAATGCCAATTGCCTGGGCTCCCGACAGGCGGATCACGGCAATGGCGCCTGTGCCGGGGGCAGTGGCAAGGGCAACGATGGTATCACCGAGGTGGCTGGCGTTGTAGGACATGGTAGTGGTGGTTGGTTATTTGTTATTTGTTGTTGGTTGAGCGTTGTTCGTTGAGCGTTGTTCGTTAAGCGTTGTTCGTTAAGCGTTGAGCGTTGAGCGTTGAGCGTTGAACACGTAGGCTGAGCGGAGTCGAAGCCAAGTCCAAACGAAGTTATTCGTTGAGCATTGAGTAAAATTAAATTCAAATCATTCATTATCAACACCTTGAAATAAAAACAACAACATATTTTCGCTCGCGCGATGGCTCCGCCACGCGTGTCCTATTCCCCGGGCTCTGCCCGTCCAACGCAATCTCACATTATAATTTTAACACAATTAAATCCATTTACCGCAAGAACATTAACAGCGCAAAATTCCGGTTTAACGCTTCGTTAATAGTCGCAGGGAAGCGAATCGCCATAACTTGAGTGCAAAATTCAACAATTATGAAGACACTCCTTTACTCTTTCCTGATTTTTATGGCCATTGGAAGTTTCAGTGGCTGTTTCGTGACCTCTACAGCTCATTCCTTTTTCAAAGCACCCGGTTTCAAAACCGACGCTTCGTTCAAAATCATTTCCGTAAACACAAATGATGTGTTGTTGGGGCGATTGGAAAACCACCTGCTGAAAGAGGGGTTCAACCTCATTTCTGACAACTACATCCGTGGGGCCATACCAGCAGGCACCACCACCGTCAGTACCCGCGACACCACCTACCAGGTACCCAACCACGAAATGATGGCCGTGCGGTTTGCCGACGACAGGCAGGCGGATTACGTCATAAAGTACCAGTACAGCAGTGTTTTCGGAAACCGGATTAATTTCCTCAACATAAACATCGTGAATACGCAAACCGGGAAAACGGAAGTTTCATTTTCTTATCCTGAAACAGCCGGTAACGGCCGAAAATTCATCCGGATGGACGAAGCTTTCGCACTTTTCGTAGCAGGCATCAGACGCTGAATACCCTGGTTTTTAATTAATTAAACTTCATACTCATGAAAACTTTCCACTATTTTATTCTCGCGTTCGCTGTGCTGTCAATTTTTTCCAGTTGCTATACGATCTCCTACACCCACTCTTTTTACAAAACACCGGTATTTCGGCGCGATGCCTCGTTTAAAGTCATCAGCATCAATAGCAATGATCCTTTGCTGGGCCGCCTGGAGCACCACTTGCTGAAAAATGGATTCAAGGTCGTTTCTGACAACTACATTCGTGGCGAAGTTCCGGCAGGCAGCACCATCGTGAGTACGCGCGACACGACTTACCAGCTCCCCGTCAATCAGTCGGTTACCCTGCGTTTTGCAGAAGAAAGCGAGTCGGACTACGTCATTAAATTCCAAAGTAGAAGTCATTACAACAGCAATCGAATCAGTTCACTGATCATCAATGTTGTGAACGTAAAAAACGGTCAAAACGAAGCTTCATTTACCTTCCCGGGCGAAGGGGCTTACAGCTACAGCAGCATAAACGTTGATGAAGCGATTGCATTATTTATAGCTGGTCTTGCAGGCAAATAAAACTTTCTGTAACTTCGTTCTGGCTTTGGATTTGTAAAAGACCAAAGGGCAAGCGGACAAATTAGCAAGTGGCAAAAGGCAATCCCGTGATTCTGTATGGGGATATTTGAGGAATTGCTTTTTGCCAACTTGCTCCTTGCCAACCTGTACGACCACAAGCTCGTTGCCTCTCCTCCAATACATGAAAAATGGCCCGAAATCGCCTTTTGCCAACCCATATCTTTGCCATCCTGATGATGGGAATTGCCCTATTTATGCTGGTTATTGCCTGGCTTCTTCAGCAGTCCATCGCTTCCGGCCTGGCCTACAGCGATGAGCCTGATGCTGAACTGATCTGGCTCAGGAATGTTTTTGCGCTGGCTGGCACTTCGATGATGGTTTTTTCTATTGGCTTGCTGATGCTGAAAAAATGGGCCATTCAGGGGTTCATCGGTTTGTTTTGGCTCCTGGGCATCGTGTGGCTGGGCTTGCTCTGGTACATTTCCCGCCAGGCGGCCGGCGATCCGACACATTGGCCGATTGCTCTTGCAGGCTTAACGGTACTGATTTACACTTTTTTGGCCGTGGGCATTCTTTTCCTCAGCAGCAGCAATATACTTGCTGTGATTTATGGGAAAGAAGCAGCGGAGGAAAACACACAAAACATTTTGGACCAACCTTAAAACTGAAAAAGACAACTCCTTTATGATGCGCAACCACCTCACACCGATTCAGCTTTTTAGCATCCTGATGATAGGCGTTAGTCTTTTTTTATTCGTGTTTGCCTTTTTTTTTCAACAGGAAGCCATAATGATCGGGGTTGCACCCGGTAGCACCACTTTGAACCGGGAGGCCCTGGTTTTCCGCAATATTTGCATCATCGCCGGTTTAATTGTCCTTGTACCCGCACTTGCCCTTTTGTCCCGTCAAAAATGGGCTGTGGTTGTTTTTACTGTCTTTTTCTGGCTGGTGGGGATCATGTGGACAGGGTTGCTCGCGATTTTGGTTTCGAACAGGAACGACCTCTTTAATGTAGAATACATTGTGTTCCTTGGAGGCTTTTCGGCATTGATCTATAGCTGCACAATCGCCGGTGTTTTGTATTTAGACAATGCCTGGGTCGTGGAATCTTTACCCGAGAATCCCAAAGAAAAGGTCGGGCTGTCTGACGTTTTGGATCAATAACCATACTTCCGGGCCTCCGGGTTTGGAATAGCACTTTTTTACTACCTTAGCGACTCAATATACGCCCCAAGCGATGCTTCGTAATGAGTCTAACACCTAACATCTATAGCTCACCATGACTGACAAACGCCTTTTCCTGCTCGACGGCCACGCCCTGGTTTACCGGGCCCATTATGCTTTTATTGCCCGGCCACTCATCAATTCCAAAGGCATCAACACCTCGGCGGTAACGGGATTCACTCGTGCGCTTTGGGATTTAATGCAATCTCAAAAGCCAACCCATATTGCAGTGGCTTTCGACCTTTCCGGGCCTACTTTCCGGCACAAAATGTACGAGCCATACAAAGCCAACCGCGAATCGCAACCCGAAGACATCACCACGGCATTCCCTTACATCATGCAAATCGTGCGGGGTTTCAAAATACCCATCGTGACGGCTGAAGGCTACGAGGCCGACGACGTCATTGGCACCCTGGCGAAACAAGCCGAAAAAGAAGGCTATACCGTGTACATGGTGACGCCCGACAAAGACTTCGGCCAATTGGTTTCTCCGAATATTTTTCTCTACAAACCGTCTCGTCAGGGCAACGGCATTGACATCTGGGGCGAAAAAGAGGTGACGGAAAACTGGCAGATCAAACGGGTGGACCAGGTAGCCGACCTGCTTGGGCTGATGGGCGACAGTGTGGACAACATACCCGGTTTGCCTGGCATTGGCGAAAAAACGGCGGCTAAACTGCTGGAACAATTCGACACCGTAGAAAACCTCATTGCCAACGCCAGCCAGTTGAAAGGCAAACAGAAAGAAATCGTGGAACAATACGCCGAACAAGGCCTGTTGTCTAAAAAATTAGCGATCATTGACACTTCGGTGCCGATTCAGTTCGATGCCGAAAGTTTCAACCTCGACCCTTTGGACCGCGACATCCTGTCGGCTGTGTTCAAAGAACTGGAATTCCGGAGTTTGGCCAAACAAATCCTGGGCGAAGACGAAGAAGGCACCCCGGCACCCGCGCCTGCTTCCCGGCAGGGCAATCTGTTTGACGACCAACCGGCTGCCAGCAGTGCACCACCCGTTAAAACAACCAGCCTTTCTGCCCATTCCGTCGCAGAACACGACATTTACAACACACCGCACGACTACCATTTGGTAGAAACCCCCGAGCAACGGGCTGCTCTGGTGGCTTTGCTGGGAAAACAAAAGCATTTTTGCTTTGATACGGAAACAACCGATATTGACCCCAACCTGGCCGATCTGGTCGGTATGTCTTTTGCCGTTAAGGCCCACGAAGCCTATTACGTGCCGGTGCCAGCCAACCGCGCCGAAGCAACGGCCATTGTGATGGAATTCAAAGCGCTGTTTGAATCGGAGCATATCGGGAAAACCGGCCAGAACATCAAATACGACGCCATTGTGCTGAAAACATACGGCGTAGAAGTGGAAGGCCATTATTTCGACACGATGGTGGCACACTACCTGCTGGAACCGGAGCAACGCCACAACATGGATTACCTCTCGGAAACCTACCTGAAATACAAGCCCGTTTCGATCGAAACCCTCATTGGCAAAAAAGGGAAAGGCCAGCTCACCATGCGCGACGCACCCCTGGAAAAAGTAAAAGAATACGCTGCCGAAGACGCCGACATCACCTGGCAGTTGCGCGAGTACTTAGAGCCGAACCTTAAATCGGAAGGGTTGGAAACCCTGTACGAAACCATCGAGCGCCCCCTGATCCGGGTATTGGTAGGCATCGAAACCGAAGGCATCAACATCAACAGCGCATTTTTAGAAAAATATTCGGAAGAATTGAATGCTGGTATCCTGCGCGTGGAAAAAGAAATTTATGAGCAAGCGGGGGTGCATTTCAACATTGGTTCGCCAAAACAGGTTGGTGAGGTGCTGTTCGA
>JABWAJ010000098.1 GCA_013361075.1 Saprospiraceae bacterium
AAGCCGTAGATGCCAAACTGGATGATAAAAAAGCTGAAAAGAAAGGCGGCTGGCAGAAGGTCTTTGAACAACACTTGCTCAAGAATTCAGGGTTTCAACAAGTGGGTGAGTTCATGGAGTTTGAAGTATTACGCGAAGTCAAATTCCCCAAAGATACTGAAATCCCCTTTGATGAAGGTCAACTGCAAAAAATGTTGGCTCATGGGTACGAGGTTTATCAGCGTCCTGATCAATCCTATGTCGCCATAGCCAAAGCGGGAGTTCCTTATAAACTTCCCATGACCTATCGGTTACCTGTTTCTGTGGTGGGGCATTTGCCGGGGCAAGAAAAATTTGCTTTTGCCCAATTTGGTATCACCAACGACAAAGATCTTAGTTCGAGAGCGCATGGGGCCAAAATGGCCAAAATGTTTACGGCCCAGATTTTGATGAGCATGGGGGGGTATTCTCCCAAGGAACTCCAAAAGGAGTTTGGCCCTCAAAATATGTTTGTAGGTGTGGGAACGGGATTGGGAGATTTATTACCCTTTAATGACATGACAGTCCTGCCTTTGAACATGCAGGATGATATTGCCAATTATTTGATGGCCGCTCTTTTGCCCGATGCCACAACAGGGCAAATTGCCACCGAACAACTGGGAGCCGAAGGTATGGCTTTGGCTGTGATTGCCGCTTGTTCTACAGGGAATGCCAATATCGTCATGGCGGTGAAAGAACTTTTTGGGCGTTATTATATGGCTACCCGGGACGGGGGTGAAGTTAATTGGGCTGAGGTGTTCAAAAAACTCTGGATTGCCGGGGGTGTGGATTACGCCCTGACTTATAATTCAGTGTTTGGATTTAATGCTTTAGGTGCTTTACTGCGCGATGATTGGCGCCGTGCTCATGAGTTGGCTGTAGATGCGGGATCTCGCCCTGATGAAAAAGAACGAGGTAACTTTGTTCCTGGGGTTGGAGGTGGTGGTCAGGCGTTGTCGGCTGTAGGGCATGCCAAGGCTACAGGAAAGCCGGTTTATGGCATGGTGATTGGTGAAGCCTTTAGAACCGATGGTGACAAGTCGGGCAAGGCTCGTGAAGGTTATGGACCAGGGCAAGTGGGCGCTCTGTTCGAAGCCTGGGAATCAGCCAGAAAATATGTAACCGAACACACCCAGAGTGAGGCTCAAGTACAGGCGCGCTTGAAGGCAGCTCTTAAGAAGGCCGGTATTGAGACAGATATTTTAAACCCCAAAATGGTTTTGGGGGACATGGGGTTGCGCAAACCTTCTCAACAACAGGCTTTTGTGGCGTCCTTAAAAGAGGCTTTTAATGTGGATATTATAAGATGGAGTTTAGAACACCTTCCGGCCTACTTGTCAAGAGATCCGGACATTAAGCATTCTTATGTTAAGAAATGCATGTATGCCATTGCGGCACAACCAGAACCAGAAGCGAGTATTGCACTGCGAGAACTACAGGAATCGGAAGATTTAACGATCAGTAAATTGGCAAGCGATCAATTAGCCAGGATGGCAGGCAAATAGATTTTTCAGTCGGGGGATAATAAGCATTGAAGCATCTCGTTAGCTAAGCCACTACCTGCACACGGGATCCGAAGACTTTCGTTTCCCTTTTGGCATTAAATGTGCTTATGCTCTGACAGATAGCGGGAAAGCAGAAGGCATTGAAAAATTAAAAGGACTTGCCTGCTCCGCAGATACAGTCGTACGCGTATCCGCTCAGTGGCAATTGGATCGGCTAGCGGGCAAAAATCCGGAGCCACTAATTTGGTGAGATATTGCCAACACTTAACTGTACTGGAGAAAATCACCCAAAATGGTAAATTCAAAATAGTCGTAGAGACCCGTTTGGGATCCATCAAGATTGGAAATGGCCTGAATCGTTTTAACGACGGACTCAAAGCATTTGAAGTTGTATATGTTTATTAAAAGGATAAGGTGTATGAAAACTCTGAACTTTGAACTCGTTGATGAATTTGCTTTTGGAAAAATTGATCGCAAAGAATTTTTGCAACTTAATGATTGTGTTTTAAATTTTTCGGAATTAATTAGATTGAGTTTATTGTGTAAAATTTCAAAAAATAACCGAAGATTTGAAGTTGTACTTTGGCATGTTCCTAAGAGTATTTCCCAAGAAGAGAAAGAAATATTTTATCGTTTGCTCTTGTTGGAAGATTGGCATTTCTTTCATGAAGAGATTGTTCAATCTTTTCAGGAACTATTTAATAATAATAAGGAAAATATTTTAGCCATTAAGTGGGCTATGGAAAGAGTACCTGAGTACCTTTCAGGTTTCGATCTTAAAACTTCTTATATTCGAAAGTGTGCTTATGCTATTGCAGCCCAGCCACAACCAGAATCAATAATCGCACTTCAAGAATTACAAACATCTGAGGATGAAATCATCAGCAAACAGGTTACTGTTCAGCTATCTAAATTGGCGATGTAGTCTCGAGGCCCTGCTTTAGATATTTTTAATGAAAATATTTTTGCGTTTGAAACAATGTAGAAACATGAAAAAATTAACAAGCGAGCAGGTGGAGTTACTCCATGAGATGATGGCAGGGTCGTTATCGTATCAGTTGTTTTTGCAAAAAATTGACATTGAGATAGATATGGAACTTTGCTTTAATTTGCTTCTTGAAGCAAAGGCTGAGAATGATGCATCCATGTTTCGAAATGTTTTATGGGGATTAGTACCTCAATTGAGTTACACACAAAAACTTTTGCTATATCGTATGGCACTAATTGATCAATGGCATCATGAACATGAAGAACTTGTACAAGCATTTCAGACTACATACAATCAGGAGCAAGAAAACATTAAATATATAAAAATAATTATGCAGCATTTACCAGGCTACATGGCTAATACTGTTTTAAAAGATTCTTTTATCCGTAAATGTGCCTATGCTATTGCGGCACAACCAACGCCGCATAAAGAATTAGCTTTAAACGAACTCAGTGCGGGCACAGACGCAATTATTGTAAAGTATGCATTACATCAGCTTCAAAAAATCGAGCATAGTAAAAAATCTTCGATAGAATAAATTAGTGGCATGAATAGCTTTGACATGGATGCAACCGAAAAGCAAAAGATCCTATATTTAATTCAAAAAAGAATCACCAAAGAAGACTTTTTAGCCTCCATTTCTCCCGTTCCAGTTTTTGCTTATATGAGGGATGGGCTACAAGAATCTCTTCAGCGCGAAGATGCAGAAAGTGTCTATTATTTATTGATGTTGGGTTCGAAGTTTGATTTTAGCGAAGACACTGTTGGGATATTGTGTGATCTTATAAATGAAAAATGGCATACAAGCCAGGAAGAAATTGCCCGAATACTTGGTATGCAATTCGCGGGTACCCTTTCTGTTGAGAGGGTGGCTACTGCTATGCAAAACCAATACCCGCACATGGGATCTGAAGACTTTCGTTTCCCTTTTGTCATTAAATGTGCTTATGCCCTGGCAGATAGCGGGAAAGCAGAAGGCATTGAAAAATTGAAAGAACTTGCCTGCTCCGAAGATACAGTCGTACGCGTATCCGCCCAGTGGCAATTGGATCGGCTAGCGGGCAAAAATCCGGAGCCACTAATTTGGTGAGATTCCCGGCATTTGAATTGCGAAAAAAAATCAACTGGCAATGGCATTAGAAAAGACTTTTTTGGACTGGTACAACAAGCTATTGCAAACAAAGGACCCAGAAGAAGCCTGGAGGTATTTTGATTTGGATTTTTCTGAATGTACAGAAGAAGAAAAATTAAATGCAGATATGGCAATGTTTAAGGAAACCTGGCATAATCTGCATGATAGTTTGGCAATGGGATTTCAAATAGATAAAAACCCAGCTGCGGTAAAATTTCTGTTCGAATCAGTCATGAGCGGCAATATTCCTGAATTCGACTACAAGCCGGTTTCCAGAAAATGCATCTGGGCGCTGGCAGACATAGGCACAGTAGAAGCAAAAGCCTGTCTTGAGCAAATTGCCCGGTCTGGGGATGAAATCATCGCTGGGTTTGCAAAAAAAAGATTAGACAACTGGGCTAAAGAAGTAGGGAGGAAAGGCAACCACAACCACCAATAAATTAACTCCCATTTTTAGGAAATATCCCCGGGAACACCTTTGGATAAACCTGCTCCTTTGGAAGCAGGGCCTGCGCTTCTTCAATTTTGCCTTCCCGGATCAACATGCAGATGGTTTTGCATGCTGTCGTAATGTCTTGAATTTCAACAATCCATTCTTTTGTATAACGGGAAACAGCTTCTCCGGAAAGGCCAATCTGGATAGATCGGTAGTCTAATTTGTTCAGAAACAGATCGCGCTCAGGGTCCCATTGCACGCGAACAGGCGATTGTTCTAATTGTGCCTGCCAGGCTTCGTAAGAAAGATGAAACGCAGCGTCGAAATGGGAAAGGCAGGCGTGCTCCAAAGCCCAATCAAAGCCTTCCTGTCTGAGTTTGATGGCCAATACGTGTTCCTGGCCAGGTTTTTCAGCCCAGCCACATCTGTACATCATCCAAAAAAAAGAAGGTTTAATCCAGGTCATCCGTTCGATTTTAAACGGAGCAACAAACGTTTGGGCCCTGACGGCATTTTGAGCAATTTCTTTTCGATAAGCCTGATAAACGGTAATCGTGCGTTCATCGTATTCGGCGCGGATTTGGTGCGCGGGGGGAGATGTTAACATAAGTGTAAAGGCTTTTGCCGGGTTTTGATAGGTTACAAAAGTGATCTAAACACTTCTTTATCCGGAAAAGTGCTGCTTTGTACTAAATTAAAATTAAAGCTCGCGTTTGCCTTTTGCAAGTTTGCGGACTTGCATATGATTCCTTCACTGCCCTGTCGGCGTTGTCAGCAGCAAGCGTTCCATGCGCATGCCACGAGAGGCTTTGATGAGCAGCAGAGAGGGCGGAAAGTCCTGAAGCAGGAACCAATCCCGCAAGTCATCCACCTGATTAAAATGCCGGAGACCAGCTTCACGAGCCGCTTCGGCAAAAGATGGCCCCGTTAGCACAACCTGGTCGAAACCCTGGTCCACGGCCAGTTGAGCAATGCGCCGGTGTTCTTCAGCACTCGATTCGCCCAGTTCGAGCATGTCGCCAAGTACGGCAATTTTATGGGTGCCTTCCATCGCAGCAAGATTCAGGATAGCCTGGCGCATGCTGTCGGGATTGGCGTTGTAGGCGTCCAGAATGACCGTGTGTTCCCCGAGGCGGATCAGTTGCGAGCGGTTGTTGGTAGGCACATATTCTTCAATAGCGGTTTTGATTTTGTGCGCCGGCACTTTAAAATATTTGCCCAGCGTAATGGCCGTCATAATGTTGTTAAAATTGTAGATGCCAATAAGCCGGCTCATGACTTCTACCAATTCGCCATATTCCGACAAAAAGGCAACCCGCACAAAGGGATCGGCAGCCAGCAATTGCGTTTCGTAGTATTCGCTGGCAAAATCCGGAGCATCACTTTTCGTATAAAACAGTTTTTTGGAAACCGGCGCCGCCAGATCTTCCAGAAAAGGTTCATTTTTATTGATAAAAACCATGCCTTTGTGGGCTGCGAGGTACCGGTAAAGCTCCGATTTTCCTTTTTTTACCCCTTCTATGCCACCAAACCCTTCCAGATGGGCCTTCCCAATATTGGTAATCAACCCGTGTGTAGGCTCGGCCAGGCTGCACAAAAACTCTATTTCGCCCTGGTGGTTGGCGCCCATCTCAATGACCGCAACTTCCGTTTGGGCAGGCATAGACAATAAAGTGAGCGGCAAACCAATGTGGTTGTTAAAATTTCCCTTTGTAAAATGAGTAGGGTAATGGCTGCTTAAAACCGAGCTGACCAATTCTTTTGTTGTGGTTTTGCCATTCGACCCGGTGATGGCTATAACCGGAATTTCGAATTGCCGGCGGTGGTGCCTGCCCAATTCCTGCAGTGCGGCCAGGGTATCTTCCACCAGCAAAAAACGATCGTTTTCGCACACGGTGGGGTCATCCACAACTGCAAAAGCAGCTCCGTCCTCAAGGGCCTTTGCGGCAAATTGATTGCCATCAAAATTGTCGCCGCGGAGTGCAAAAAACAAGGCACCTTGTGGTACATTGCGGGAATCGGTCGTTACAACCGGGTGGTTGAGGTAGATCTGGTAAAGTACCGGGATTTCCATGAAAACTGAATTAGCCATGCGAAGATAGGGTTCTTGGTTTAAATTCCCGCTACCTCAAATCGTACAAACTATCGACTCCGGGAACACGCGTGGTGGTGAAGCCTTCTGCAAATTCAAAACCTGCTTCCCGACCATAAATGCGTGCTTTGGCTGTTAATAGTTCAAAAAAATCCTTGCCGGAAATAGGGGAGCTGAGTTCGGATGCGTATTCTGTAGCGTCAGGTATGTAAAACTGAGAACGAAAAGCCCGCACCAATTCTAGTTTTTTAGACAAAAAAGGGGTGATGTCTACCACAAAATCCGGTCGCAGAGAATGGTCTTGTATGTAATGATAAACGGCAGCTGGGCGCCAGCGTTCCTGTACATTTCCGGATTCATCCAGTGTTTCAATTTTGGCAAGTCCGGCATAAAAACAAGCGTCTGCAATTAGTTTTGCAGCCCTGCCATGGTCGGGATGCCGGTCGCTGACAGCATTGGCCAATACAATATCAGGCCGATGGGTGCGAATGACCTGCGCAATCTTCCGGATATTTTCAGGGGTATATTGGAAAAAGCCATCTTCCATGCCTAAGTTTTTGCGAAAAGCAGCCCCCATGAGTTCAGCAGCATGAGCTGCTTCCTGGTCCCGAATGGCTGCTGTGCCCCGCGTGCCAAGTTCGCCCCGTGTCAGATCGAGCAGCCCTACCGTTTTTCCCTGAGCAAGATGGCTCAGCAAGGTGCCGCTACAGCTAAGTTCCACATCGTCCGGGTGGACGCCAATGGCTAAAATATCTACTTTCATGGATGGTTAAATTTATGCAAACTCATCGCCTGGGGATGAGTTTTGCTTTTCCGGCAGCCAGGGTGTCTGTTCTGAAACGTTGTATGTAAACATTGCCTCCGCGGTCTAAATAGGTGAGTTCAATGGAAAAATTCGGGGTGATCTTTTCCTGTCCTGTTGCTTCCAGCAAAAGGCTGTAGCTTTTATCCGTTTCCAGTTCGTGCCCGGCCAGCACGTTTTTTACGGCTACGTCTACCCGGCCTTTGATCTGAAGAGCGGAAAAGGTGACAGGTTCGCCTGTGTTGCGTATTTTGAGGAATGCATCACGTCCAAGAGGCGCTATCTGAAAGCCCTCAATCATAAGTTTGGGCACAATCGCGGAGCGTTTGCGTTTTTTCGATTGCGCAGAAGCAATACGCCATAGAAGCAACAATACCAGCACGGTGCCACCAATGGCCCAGTACTCCGGAGCAACAGCGGCTGCCAGGGTGCGGGCCTGTTCCCAATAGGACTGCAAGGTGTCGGTAAAGGATTCCATAGTCAGACTTTATTGCACAAAAAAAGGCAATATCGCCGACAAGGCGAAGCATCGGCAGGAATTATTCAATTTTAAACTGGCGGATCAGGATAGCGCCACTTTCTTTCAGGTTGGAACTGAGCACGATGATCTGCTCGCGGGTACCATCATCCACAGAAACGGCCACGGTATTGGGCGATATATCGCCGAGGTCTTCAGCATGCAGAATGAGGAAATTATTGTCTTCTTTCAGGGTAACGGGAATGCTGTATTTGTATTTGCTCACCCGATGGCGGTTGACCAGTTGTTCTCCATTCAGGAAAATGGATGCAATGTCACCGTCAACCGTGCCATTGTCCCAGATTTTGAGGCGAATGTTGGCATTGTTTACTTCAACCGTGCTCATGATTTTGGCCTGCCGCTGGGTACTGACTTCGTAAGCTTGAAAAGGCTGTTCGATGGTTTTGACGATATTTCGGGTCAGAATGGGTTTTTCCAGCAGGATAGCTCCCGGTGCACAGCGGCCTTCCGGCGGGGTATTGCCTTCAATGTAGCCTTCCCATGCGCCTTCAAGTACATACCGGGAAGCTTCCTGGCGAAGGCGCAACCGGGAAGATTTGATGCACCATTTCCATCGGGGGTCGGTTTTTTCCGTCAAGGCACTTTCTTCTATGATAATGATGCTGTCGGCAACAGAAAAACTCCATTCTAAACGATGGTTAGCACTGCCTCCATTGTCTTCCGCAACGATGTGAGAAACACCGCGGCCATCGGCACTCAATTGTATTTCATAATAAAACCCGTGTTTGCGGTCGTTTTGCGAAAGCGTCCCCGTCCAGCGTCCGGCCATTGAAAATACTTCAGTTTCTGAAGCAATCAGCTCTTCGAGGCCTGAGCTTTTCGTCAGCGAAATTTTCCCGGGGGCACACCCGTCGGCTTTCCAGTCGCCTTCTAATTTGAGGGCATTGTTGGCCACATTGAGTTTCAGGATGGCATACTTCAAACACCAGCGCGGTTTTTCAGGTTCGGTTTGCACAATCTCCTGTAAAATGAGTTTGCTGTCATCCCAGGCACCGGTAAGGTTGAATCGGGCAGTGTTTTTGCCATCAGGCGTATTGGAGAGGGCAGTACCAAAAATGGCATCACCATCTTGCACGATATTGATCTGATAAGTAAAAGCACCGGGCTTTCCGTTCTGGGTCAGGGTGCCTACCCATTCGCCCGAAAGGTTTTGCGCGCTTGCCTGTGCGATCGAAAAAGCCAGGATGCAACTAAGAATATAGCTTTGTTTGATCATAAAACCGCAAAATGGAAAGAGATGACTCCGTAATTCATGACTGTTGCCAATATGGTTCTCATCCAACAGAATTTTGACCCGGATTATTTCAAAAGTAGGAAAATTTTTGAGAGAGCAGTATCTAAACTCGAAATTTTATATATTTGTTGTCTCAATTAAGTAGCATGGCAGCTTTATGAGTAGCATGCTATGATTTATCGTAAAGCAACTATCCGCAAAACAATCAGACTAAACGAGCCCCCGTTTGGTGTCTTCCTTGTTTTTTCTTCCCAAAGACGAGCGAATAAAATATTCACTTTCAGGAAATTGTCGGTCAAAACAGAACGAAAAGATTTACTTAAATCGGTTTTCGGTTGCCTGGCTGCTTCCAGTAGTTGGGCAATCTTTTTTTTGGAACCTATCGTCCACTGCGTTGTTTCGATTGACAAAAGCCAGAACGGATGAACCTTCGCCTCATTCAAAGCAACGACATCGACAAAACAAAATGGAACAGTTGTGTCCATTTCGCACCCAATGGCAATGTTTTTGGCTATAAATGGTACCTGGATCAGGTCGCCAAAGACTGGGTCGGCTTGGTAGAAGGCGATTATGAGTCGGTTTTTCCCCTTGTTTGGCGCTATCGCCGGGGCCTTTGGGGACACAAAGAGCTACATCAGCCCTATTGGATGCGCGAAATGGGCATCTACTCGGTCCACGTGCTCTCCCCAACCAGAATACAGGAATTTCTGGAACACATCCCCCGCGAATTCCGGCACATCAACATTGCTGTAAGCGGGAAAAATAGAGTGCCCGAAAGCCTGCCTTTTACTACTGTTCCACAGACGAATTTTCAGCTTTCGCTGAACGACACCTACGAAACCCTCACCGGACGGTATGCATCCGACCTTTTCCGGCAAATGGACAAGGCCAGTTCTGCCAAACTTATGCTAACCTCCAATCTGAAACCGGAAAAAATCGCAGCTTTTTATGAACAACACGCCCGTGACCGCCGCGACCTCGACGCGCGTTTTCACGCCCTGCAACGCATCATGTACAATGTGTTGCACCGGGGCTGGGGCTTTACTTCTGCCGTGCTTGATGGGGATGGAAATCCGTGTGCTGTCAACTTTTTCATCAATAGCCACGGCAAATTACTCAGCCTGGTACCCGTTGCTTCCAAAGCCGGCGAACAAGTTGGCGCCCTGTCTTTTATGTTCGACCTCACGTTGCGCATCCACGCCGAGCGTGCTCTCCTGCTGGATTTTAACGGCTATGAACGCGCAGTAGATTTTGGTGCCGAACCCACCCACTATTTTTTGCTCAACAGGGCAAAAGAGAAAAGTTTTTTCTAACCTTACCCGAAAAAGGAAAATATGGACTCCTATACCCTTTCTGTGCGGGAAATCCAAGAGCCGGACATCATCCGAATTGTCAATTACTGGATGGCAGCAAGCCCTGCTTACCTGCTAAGCATGGGGGCAGACCCGGACAAAGTCCCTTCACGGGAACAATTTACAGCCATGCTTTCGGAACAATTGAGCCTGCCTTATCCTGAAAAAAAATCTTATTGCATCATCTGGGAAGCCGACGGTTCTGCCATAGGGCATTGCAATGTGAATAAAATCAACTTCGGCGAATCGGCTTATATGCACCTGCACTTGTGGGATGGCAGCACCCGGCAGCAGGGAAGGGGTGTCGCACTGGTGAAAATGGCGCTGCCTTATTTTTTCAACAACCTGCAACTGAAACGCCTGTATTGCGAACCTTATGCTCTCAACCCTGCCCCCAATAAAACCCTCGCAAAAGTAGGGTTTACCCTGATTCGGGAATACGTCACCACACCGGGAGCGATCAATTTTGAACAGCCGGTGAAGTTGTGGGAACTTACCCAATTGCCCGTTTAAACCAATTGAACCTTCCACCGTCTATCCCGCATTGAGGAATACCTAAAACCACTTCCTAATGCAAAAACTCTGCTGCTTACTGGCTTTGTTACCGGTGTGGGTATCAGGCCAATCCTGGTTTACAGCCAACCAAAACGCCGATCTGATGATTTCGGGTGTGGATTTTAATGCCACTGGCGGCGCCCTCCAATTCAACCATCCCAACGGCCTGGCTACTGATGGCACCAAACTCCTCCTCTGCGATCGCTTCCACAACCGGGTATTGGTGTGGCATACGGCCCCTGATGCCTGGAATACGCTACCGGATTTGGTACTTGGGCAGTCCGATTTTAATGCCAATAATCCCGGTGATGCTAAAAACGAACTCAACTGGCCAGGCAATGTTTCGCTTGCCGCAAATGGGAAATTAGCCATAGCCGATACGAATAATGACCGGATTTTGCTCTGGAATACCTTCCCGTCTGCAAATGGACAGCCCGCAGATATTTCCATTAACCTGACCAGTATTTCTCCGCCCGGTATTCCCCAGCAATGGGGCTGGCCCTGGGGCGTGTGGACCGACGGTACGCGACTGGCAGCAGTGGCTACTTCCGGTGCTGCCCTGCTTTTTTGGAATACTTTCCCGACGAGCGACAACGAAGCCCCCGACTATACCATTACCCACCCCCATTTCGGTACGCCGCGCAACATTTCCACGGACGGAGCCTCCTTCTTTTTTGTAGGCGATCACAATGCAAAAGTGAATGGAATGCCTGGCACGTTTTTCTGGAACAGCTATCCCCTTGCGGCCAACCAACCTTATGATTTTTACCGCGACGAATGGATCAAAGGCACAAAATTGTCGAGCGGCCAACTGATCGCTTCCGGACTCAGCCACATCTATACCTGGAATGCCATACCCATCAGTGCGGATGATGCACCGGATGAAACCGCTTCGCCTGCCTACTACGACAATGGTGACGGAGTGGATGTGGTGGAAGCCAATGGCAAAATTTATGTGTGCAACTACAATGGCAACAACGTTCTGACCTACCAAACACCACCTTCAGCAGGAGCACCCGATCCGGTTTTTGCAATGGGCATTGCCGATTATCATCACAATAGCTTAGATTCAGTGGGGTATATCCAGAATCCTGCTTTTTCTACCGACGGCTCGCGGCTGATTGTTACTTCTGATTTTGACAAACGAATATACATTTACAACAGCCTGCCGGCAACCTCAGGACAGATGCCCGATATGGTCATTTCTACGGTTGGTTACGACCTTCCAGCCTGGGACAATGCCCTGTACAACAATACATTCGTCGCAGTCGGGAAAAACCGGCTCTGCGTCTGGAACAATGCCACCAATCTCAGCATCAACCCATCCCGGAATTTCAATGGCGGCATTGGCTCTGCAGCGTTTACCGACCTCAAAGGCGTTGCCCTGGATGGCCATTTTTTATATGTAGCTGATCGAAACGGGAAAGTCTATATTTGGAATGGCATTCCTGCCAATAGCACGACCAACCCCCTCTTTACCCTGGATTATGGCAACGTACAACTCAACCGGCTTTCCAGCGACGGCGAATATTTTTGCGTCACCCAGCAATCGCCTGCGGCAGTTTTCATCTACCGGGTTGCGGATTTGCTGGCCGGAAATACCACGCCGTGGAAAACGATAGGGGGCATCGGTTTTTTAAACCTGCCTTCTGAAACCATTACTTTTGGAGGTGCTTTGGCCATCGCCAACATGGGGTTTAACAATGTTTTACTCTGGGAAAATATCGCAGATGCACCCAATACGGCCAATATGGTGGTGCTGGGTCAACCCGACAATACCCCCGGCAACCCGCCTGCCATCGGGCAAAACCGCCTGTTTATGCCCGGCGCACTGCTTTTTGAAAATAACCGCATCTGGGTGGGCGAACACAAGTTTTCTTCCCGGATACTGCGCTTTTCGCAAACCGTAACCGGCATCGAAAATGCACTTGATGCTGAAGATTGGTCACTTTTTCCAAATCCGGTTGGCAACTCCCTGTTTTTGAAGTCCGAAAACCCGGATGGCAACCTGGTGGAATTGTTCGACGCTACAGGCCGGTGCCTGCATCAGGAAGCAATTTTTTCTAATTTATGGCACTTAGATACGACGACTTTCCCCGAAGGCATGTATTTTGTGAGGTATAAAAACTGCGTCCGGAAAATAGTACTGGCCAATTGAGGCAAAATGGCGGGCGCGGGAATCAAAAACAGATCAAACCATGCTCGTCGAAACACTCAAAGCCTTGTTCCAACGCGACCTCCTGCGCCTGAAACAGGAAATGGAATTGTACCGCCACGAAGGGAACATCTGGCTGGTAGATAAAGGCATTGCCAATTCTGCCGGCAACCTCTGCCTGCACCTTACCGGCAACCTCCGGAGCTATATCGGCGCCGAACTGGGCCAAAGTGGCTATGTCCGCAACCGGGACGCCGAATTTTCTCTTAAACATGTGCCCCGAACGGAACTCATCGCGGGCATAGACGAAACCATCGCGGTACTCGACCGCACCCTCGAACAACTAACCGAAGCTCAACTCGAAGCAGAATACCCAAAACAGGTTTTTGGCCATCCCATGACGACCGGTATCACCGGAGGCTGTTGGAAAATTAATTATTAGATCAATTAAAAGATATTTTATGCCAGGTATAAATTAAACATATTGGATATGAAGAAAAAAAATATACTTTTTCAAGTATTTTTAGGGTTGGTTGCCTGTTTTTTTTGTTCCTGTAGTTCGGGCAGTTTAAATGGGTGGGAAAAAATTCAGGTTCCATCCGTCGGTGATTTTAGACCACTTGGAATAGCGGAAAATTCGAAAGCTATTCTTGCTTTTGGATATGACGAAGAAGAGTTTGATTGTGGATTTTTAGGTTTTCAAAATTGCAGAAAGTTTAAAATATTTCGTTCCCGTGACAACGGAAAAATCTGGGAAGAAATCACTGATCCTGAATTGGCCGAAAGACATGCAATAACCAAAGGCGATAAATTGATGCCTCAAACAGTTGCAAGACTTACCCAAAAATATGCGAAGGTTGTTTACATCAGCAAACGGGTCATAGACATGGCTTTGTATACCGAAATAAAAAAGCCGGGCGTTTATTTTGCTGACGGCGATAATTTTTATTTGTACCAGGATTTTATTTTGTATCACAGCAAGGATTTTGGAGATACATGGGAGGAAATGTCTATTGAATATGATTACGTGCTGCCGATTCAGTCCAGCGCAACCATTGATATTATTGATGATTTTTTGGTGGTTCATGATGCAAATACCTCAGAGAAATTTGTATTTAAAAAAGAGGGTAATTTATTTAAATTTCAAGACAGAAATAATTTTTATATTTTGCACCATTATAAAGGAAATAAAGAATTGAAATTTGAAGGAGAATGTAAGTTGTGCAGATATTACAATGTTTTAAAAAACACCAAAACCGGAATTCAAACCGTTGTGCCACTTGATGGGGTTGTAAGTGGTAATTATCACATGGTTTCGGAATTTTTTTTCACCAAAAAAAACAATGTCATAGGAAATTTTTCTATTATGAAATCTGATTCCATTGCCGGAAATTTTGCTGCATTCTTTTCAGAAGACCAGGGGCAATCATTTGGATACAACGAATATCCTACAAATATTGATTACACCGACCTTGAGGGGTTTTCCATAGAAGGTTTTTACAAAGGAAAGCCTTTGATATTCTTTTCAGAAAGAAGCTTGGCAGTTAATGGAAATGTATTTGTGCAAACTGCTGCCTTTGCATGGAACATAAGACAGCTGAAAGCTGAATTTGTACAGACACCGGACGTAAACGGGATTGCAAATTTTACTAATTTTCTTGCTGGATTTTACCCTTCGAAGAAACATCTTTACTATTACCAGAAAAAAGGATTGTTCCGCATTCCTTGCCAAAATAAATAAAGCAAACTTTTTACAGCATTCACAAGCCAACACAAAACATGACAAAACGAATCTTCCTCCTCATTTTTGCCCTTGCTTCCTTTTTTACCACTGAAGCCCAACGCACGAAAAAGGCCGCTCCAACGCCTTCACCGGCCCCAACTGCGGCTGCCCCTGACCTCAATGCTTTTTTCAAACCCGTAAAATGGCGCAGCATCGGTCCATTTCGCGGCGGTCGCTCCGTGACCGCTACCGGCGTCATTGGAGACATCGGTACGTACTACATGGGCACTACTGGCGGCGGCCTTTGGAAAACAGATGATATGGGCATTACCTGGAAAAATATTTCGGATGGGTATTTCAAAACGGGCTCGGTTGGTGCCGTTGCTGTTTCAGAAAGCGACCCGAATGTGGTTTATGTGGGCATGGGCGAACACGCGGTGCGCGGCGTGATGACACACCACGGCGATGGCGTGTACAAATCCACCGACGCCGGGAAAACCTGGAAAAAAATGGGCCTGGACCTGACGCAGCACATCGCCCGCATTGCCATCCATCCTAAAGACCCGAATACGGTTTTTGTAGCTGCACAAGGTGCCCTTTACGGCAAATCGCCCGAACGCGGCGTGTACAAATCCACCGACGGCGGCGTTACCTGGAACAAGATCCTGTATGTTGACGACAAAACGGGGTGCGTGGAACTGTCCATGGACATGAACAACCCACTCGTGCTCTACGCAGCGATGAACGAATACGGGCGTCTTCCGTGGAAAGTCATCAGTGGCGGCGCAGGCAGCGGCTTGTATAAAACGACCGACGGCGGCGCCACCTGGAATAAAATTCAGGAGGGCTTGCCAAAAGAACTGGGCAAAATGGCCGTGGCAGTATGCCGTTCCAATTCCGACCGCGTTTATGTACTGGTCGAAAGTGATTCCGACAAGGAACAGGGCGGCTTGTTTGTCTCCTCCAACGCAGGCAAAAGCTGGTCGAAGGTATCCAACGACCACCGCCTGGTTCAGCGCGCCTGGTATTACATCGAGTTGTTCACCGACCCGAAAAACGAACATGCGATTTATGTACTGAGCGCCCCGGCATTGCGCTCGATTGACGGTGGAAAAACCTGGGAGGAAATTACCGGCACCCACGGCGATTTTCACGACTTGTGGATCAATCCCCACAACCCCAAAAACATGATCATTGCCAACGATGGTGGCGCTGCCATCTCGATCAACCATGGTAAAACCTGGTCCCGACAGGACAACATGCCTACCGCTCAGCTTTACCGCATCAACGTGGACAACGGATTCCCTTACCGCATTTATGCTGGCCAGCAGGACAATTCTTCTGTGTCCATTGCCAGCCAGGAATTGGGTAGCGGCGGCATCACTACGGAAAGCTGGACCTATTCTGCGGGTGGAGAAAGCGCTTTTCTCGCTTTCAACCCTGACGATCCGCGCTATGTACTGGGCGGCAGCTACCTCGGTACCATCGAAGTGCTGGATACCAAAGCAAAAGCCGGCACCGATATTATGGCAGCACCCATCGAATACCTTGGTCGCGATGCCAAAGACATGAAATACCGCTACAACTGGAATGCCCCCATCATCTGGTCGAAACACGAACCGGACACCTACTACCACGGTGCCCAATACCTGCTGCGCACCCGCGATATGGGCCGCACGTGGACGGAAGTGTCACCCGATCTGACCCGCAACGAAAAAGAAAAGCAGGGCAAAGGCGGCGGGCCTTATACCAACGAAGCAGTTGGCGCGGAAAACTACGGCACGCTGAGTTATGTAATGGAATCACCGCATGAAAAAGGCGTTATCTGGACCGCCAGTGACGATGGCTACCTGCACCTGACGAAAGACAACTGCGCAACCTGGCAAAATGTGACCCCGGCAGGGTTGGCCGAGTGCCTGATCAACGCCATTGAAGTGTCGCCACACGATCCGGCTACGGTCTATATTGCGACAACCCGTTATAAGTTCAATGACCATACGCCTGGTTTGTACAAAACCACCGACTACGGCAAAACCTGGACCAACATCAGCAACGGCATCCCCAATGGCGCTTTTACGCGCGTGGTGCGGGAAGACGACCAGCGCAGGGATTTGTTGTTTGCGGGGACAGAAACAGGCCTTTACCTGTCGTGGAACGGCGGCAAAAACTGGTCGCCTTTCCAATTGAATTTGCCCGTCACGCCCATCACGGACCTGCGGGTGCATCAGGGCGACCTCATTGCCTCTACTTCAGGCCGGTCGTTCTGGATTCTGGACGATCTGGCTTTGGTGCGTCAGTACAGTCCGATGACCGGGGGTTTTGGCTTGTTTGAACCGGCGCCGGTCATGCTGGTCAATGGATACAGCGAGTTGAACGGGTCTTCGCCTGATTTTGACGGCACGAATCCGGAACAGGGCGTAAATCCTGCTACAGGCGCAGTACTTTATTACCACCTGCCCGAACTGGGACCCACGGATATTCTGGAAATGGAAATCCGGGATGCACAGGGCAACTTCGTGCGCAGCTTTAGCTCGAAAGCCGACTCTACCTTCCAGGCATACGACGGTGGCCCGTCTGCCGAACCGGTTCTCAGCAAAAACAAGGGCCTCAACCGCTTTGTCTGGAACCTGCGCCACGCCACGGCACCGGGGGTGCCGGGTGTTTATATGGAAGTTAATTACAATGGCCACAAAGTGCCACCGGGAACGTATACCGTTAGTCTTAAATCGGGAGCCTACTCGGCCAGCACCAGGGTTGAAGTCACCCCCAATCCGCTTTACCCGACCGACGCAAAAACTTATCAGGAATACCACACCCTGATGAGCCGCATGGAAGCGGAAGGGGCCGCCATGCACCGCATGGTGAATGCCCTTTATGCCAAACGGGGCCAGTTGGAAAACCTGCTGGCTACCCTGACACCCGAAAAACACAGCGCCCTCCGGCAAGATGGCCAGGCTTTGGTGCAGCGCATGAAGCAATGGGACGAAGACATGGTGCAGCGCAAATCAAAAGCCTACGACGATGTGGAAAATTTTCCGAATAAATTCACGGCCAATTATTTCTTTATGATCAACCACACCGAAAGCGATATCCCCCGCGTGAATAAGTCTTCATTAGACCGATTGGCTGAACTGACGACTGAGTGGACGACACTACGGGCGCGCGGCGAAACGTTCCTAAACCAGGATTTGCCTGCTTTGAACAAACGTTTGTGGGAAGCGGGCGTTGGGGCGGTTTGGATGGAGTAAATACTATCCTGCATGGGAATTCAAAATTTCAACCAAACCATTGATGTCTGGATCAATGGTTTGGCCCAATATGATTTTGACCAACTGCGCACCAAACCGGCGCAGAACAGCTGGTCCCTAGGGCAGGTCTACATGCACCTGCTTGAAAATACCGGCTATTTTATTGAACAGGTGCAAATCTGTATCGCTAACGACGACCACACGTGTGAAGAGGCATTGCCAGCAGGGAAAATGATGTTGTTAAATCAGGATTTTCCGGATGAAGCCCTCGAAGGACCACCGGAAAATGCGGATACGCCACAACCGGAGAGCATGGAACAACTGCTGAACAGCCTGATTCAACTGAAAGAAGACGCCAGGAATGCAGGTGTTTTGATGGCAGAAAGCCGGTTCAACGGCAAAACCAAACACCCTGGTCTGGGCTATTTCAATGCGAGCGAATGGCTGCAATTTGCAGAAATGCACCTTCGCCATCATCTGAGGCAAAAAAAACGGATAGATGAGTTTTTGAAAACCAATTTTAAGTCAGAATAAAATGAAAAAAATAATACTTATTGGGGGATTATTTATTGCAGCCATCTTTCCGGGTAAGGCACAACACAGTAAACCTGCCATCCCACCCACAGCAAAAATAGTAAGCCAGGGTAAAAAATCGCCTGAATTTACTACCGGTTTGCTGGGAGAAATCACCCCCGTTTCGGTAGACTTAACCTGGAAACCCCTTTTGACCAAAATGCGCGTGCGGCACGAGTCGGAAAACAACGAAAAACTGGGACGCATCAAAGCAGAAAAAGGATTGCTCAAAAACAATGCAGGTGCTAAAAATCAGGACGAAGAACCTGTTGCCGATCCCGTAGTGGTGACCCCTGTTGTGGGCGCTAATTTTCCGGGCAATACGAATACCGGCTATTCGCCCTTAGACAATTCAATTGCCATTTCCAACGGCGGAAAAATTGTTAGTGTGGCCAACAATTCTATTGAATTTTACAACACAAACGGGGCACTTACCTACTCCAACACCATTGATGGCTTTTTTAATGACCCTGAAATTACCAGCGTTTGCGACCCGGTAGTGATTTATGACAGCGGTGCAGACAAATTTATTTTTTTTGCTCAGGAGTGCTCAGGCTTTTCCTCAAACACAGCTTTGCTCATTTGTTTTTCACAATCCAATAACCCCAATGGCAATTGGTGGCGATACAAATTAACCGGAAACCCGGTTGGCAACAATACCTGGTTCGATTACCCCAAAATTGCTGTTTCCAATAACGAATTGTACATCACCGGAAATTCCTTCAGCAACGATGGTGTTTTTCAGGAAGCCCTCTTGTATCAGATTAATAAAAATGACGGATTCAACGGCCTTTCCCTGAATTGGCAATACTGGTATGACATCACAGCCAATCCGTTCACCCTGCTTCCGGTTTCTTATGGCCAGCAAGGCAACTACGGCCCGGGCTGCTCGACGGTCGGCGCTCCGCCCGCCTACCACACCGAATACGCGTTTTCGGTGGGCGCGCTCAACCACCGCG
>JABWAJ010000696.1 GCA_013361075.1 Saprospiraceae bacterium
ATTGTACATCATCCCAAAAGGCAGCATCCCAGGTCAATAAAAATTTATTCACGCAATTCATCCCTACCTTTTGTATGGCATTTTGTTTTGCAACAGGTAATTCCGGAATAAATTGAATGGTGTTGGCTTTCAATACCCCCAAAGGAACTGTGATGATAACATAGTCGGCTTCACTTTCATTTTCGTTGTGCATTATTTTAACCTTTGCACCTGAATAGTCAACTTTTGTTACCTTTTGATTTAGTTGAAGGTTTAACCCGGTTGCCAAATAGTTTGGAATCGCATCATAGCCATTGGTAGCTATGCGTTCATCATCCCCAAATATTTCCCCCTCATCATACAATAAAGAAGAAAGGCGATTTAAATCTCCGGTATCAAAAGTTAAATAAGTGGATAAGAAAAATTTCCACAGCCGGTCATTGGCATAGGCAGGATACAATGAATTAAAGACCGTTTCAAAACTTTGATTGGCATTTCCGCTGTTCTTCAGGGTTTCGAGTATAGCGTAAAATTCATCCTCCGCATCTGAATAGACCGCATTGTTTCTTGCAAGTCCACCAATATCGTAGGAAAGCAAACTTTCATCATCCGTAGGAAAGGTCTGCATACCCGCTTGTTGGGCAAGGGAAGTAATTGGATTTCCATTTATTCCGTGGATCCAGCTTGCTCCTTCGTCGAAAGCCACACCAAGACTTCTGTCAGTTCGCAGTCGTCCACCCACTTTTTCCTGCGCTTCCAAAATAATGACTGTAAAGCCTTGTTCTTTTAGTTTTTTGGCAGCAGCAAGCCCTGAAACTCCTGCACCAATTACAAGAACTGTCTTGCCATTGGGGGTAATGTCGTCATCGTCTTTACCGCAGGAAGCCAGCAGCGCCGGGGTCAACAAAACTAAGGGCAATCCCGTCAGGGTGTTTTTTATGAATTTTCGCCTTTGCATGGTAAACTATGTTTTCAGGTGCTAAAAAAAATGTCGCTTTTGCGAGGCAAGGCATCCGGCACCTGCATCCTGTTGGAGGTACCGGGATTTAAAAATCACAACTCTCCCCATGCGCTTTCAGCCACTTCACCGCCTGCTTATAATCCGGAATTGCCTTAGCCACCACCGCCCAGAAATTTGGTGAATGGTTGAATTCTACCAGATGGGCCAACTCGTGCACAATGACGTAATCCAAAACCTGCGGCGGGGTGAACAACAACCGGGTAGACAACCGGATGAAACCGCTGCGGCTGCAGCTGCCCCAGTTCGACTGGTTGTAGCGCAACTGCACACCACTGATTTCTTTTTGAAAAAAGCGGTCGTTCCAGTCGTCCACGCGGCGCTCGATTTCTGGCAGGAAGTCCTGCGCTACCACCCGGCTGAGGAGTTGTTTGATGGATTTTTCCAACTCAAGGCCCGTATCGAGGGTACTTAGCCGCAGGACAATGGTATCTTTTTGAAGTTTTGCGGTGTGCGATTTCCGGTCTTCGGTAGCAACCCGCAGCACATACCGGCGTTCACCGACCTGGAGCACATCGCCATCGCTGTAGGTTTTAGGCGTAAACCGTTGCGCCAGGGTAGCGCGCTGGGCCAATCGTTCGTGCAACCATTCGTTCAGCCAGCTCAGGTGCTTGCGTTCTTCAGAAATAGATGTCAGCGTTGGCATTCGAAGGGTTGCCCCGGTTTTTCCAATGGCTATCCGCACATTCGGCCTGCGTTCCCGGATAATTTTTACCGGGATGACGGCATCGTTAACGGAGAGCGTGGTATGTTGGGTTTGTTTTTTCACCCCGAATCAATAGGAAATTATGGAATGTTTTTCAATGGCAAAGATCAGAAAGAAAGTGGAAAGTGCAACGAAAATGGAATGGATCTGAAATTTCCCGCTAAGGACGCAAAGGTTCCGCAAAGGCTGGCGTCTTTCTTCCCATCTAAAAATTTCCGATAACATGAGTCATCCCGAATTTTCATGAGTTCGGTCCCATCGGGACCAAATGTCGGCAGCCTCGTAGCATTTCGTATGGTTTTCCGTGCCATAGGTACGCAATATAGCGTCAACATTGCGTACCTACGGCACGAAACGGGAACATTCGATGCTTTTTCTCCCGACATTTCGCCCCGATACCGCCGAGCATCGGCAGTGCTTAAAAGCAGTGAATAAATTCGACACACCATGTGATGAAAACGAGTTTGTCAGCACTTCATTGGAACCTGCAATCTTGTCGCATGGAGTCGCCATACAGCGCCCCGAAAGGCGGATCGGCCCGCTGCGGGTTGGGTTGCGGGTGAGGCGCCTATTTTTGCCTTTTAGATACCTTTGAGCCGGTTAATAAAGGATCAGAAGCCAGGTAAAACAATGTTTTTAGCTTGAAAAACAGGCAAAAATCAGCGGCGGGCCGAGGAGCCAACCT
>JABWAJ010000099.1 GCA_013361075.1 Saprospiraceae bacterium
CATGATCATGCCTGTGAACACGATCATGATCATGCCTGTGAACACGATCATGATCATGCCTGTGAACACGATCATGATCATACCCATGAACACGGGCATTCGCACGAACACGGACATCAGCATTGCGGCGATCCAACGTGCGACGATCCCACCCACGATCACGTCCCTTCGTATCAGAAAAAGTACGGACTACGGTCGTTTGTGTACGAGGCGCGGTTGCCTTTTGACACGGCGCGATTTGGGCGATTTTGGGAGAAGCCATTTCCCGGGCTTTTGCGTGCCAAGGGGTTTGCTTGGATCTGGGATTATGGCGATATGGTCGGCTTTGTGTCGGTGGCGGGTGATGCGTCGTCTTGTTCATTTGTGGGGCCTTGGTGGGCCACACGCTTGCATCAAGGCGAGGTCAAACTCAGCGAGATGCCCGATGGCGTCAAGAAGATCTGGAAAGCCCCTTATGGAGATCGCCGCCAAGAGATCGTGATGATCGGGATCAATCTGGATGAGGCTGCGTTGCGTCGGGCTTTGGAGACCTGCTTGATGACTCCCAAGGAATTCAAGCGCCGCGTCAAGCTCGAAGATCGCCAGTATCTCGAAGTCCCCACCAAGTAAGTCGAAGGCAGCACCGAGAGAACAAAACAAACAGGAGCGTGCATGGAAGGGAAAGTTGTCCTTGTTACAGGGGCCACCAACGGCATCGGAAAGCAAGCCGCGACGGAGATCGCCAAAGCTGGTGCAACGGTGGTGTTGGTGGGGAGAAGTGCGGAAAAGACCGAGGCTACGGTCAAAGAGATTCAAGCGGTTTGTGGGCATTCGCGGGTAGATTCGATTCTGGCCGATCTGTCCGTGATGTCGGAGATTCGCCGACTCGCAGAGACCTTTTTGGCGCGCTATGATCGGCTGGACGTGCTGCTGAACAACGCAGGGGCGATCTACGAAGAGCGCAAGTTGACCGTAGATGGCTACGAGATGACGATGGCGCTCAACCATTTGAGCTATTTTCTGTTGACAAATCTGCTGTTGGAGCGCTTGAAACAAACAGCCCAGACCTACGGTGAGGCGCGGGTGATCAACGTGTCTTCGGGGGCGCACGCCGTTGCGCGCAAGGGGATCGCGTTTGAAGATATCCACGCGACAAAGGCGTATTCTGCGATGGGACGCTATGGCGAAAGCAAGCTGATGAATGTGTATTGGGAAGCACAGAACAGGTACCGGCAGTACGTTTGGAAAAACAACCCGGAATTGTCCTGGGTACTCGACCCGGTAATTACGGTCCATCCCGACGGATTGTTCTTTGAGTGTTTTAGCAAAGACGAAAGCACCTATGGCAAACTGACTTGTAACTACGAAGTATTCCGGCAAATAGAAACATTCCGTTGCGGCACCACCAATGTTGATTATTCCACGAAATTGTACAACGAATTTCAAAAAATCAGAACGTACAAAGAAACCGAATTGAAAGTAGACCCCAGTGGGTTTGAAGTGCAAACGGCAGAAGACGAAGCATGGAAAGAAGTGAAAATAGACTTGCCCGATACCTGGGTACGCGGCTTTTTGCAGGTTAGTTCCGCCATGACCATGCCTGCCGTTCGCTTCGACCTGCATCCGACCGATGTTTACAACATTTGTTTGAAACTGCGGCGCCACAAAGAAACCGAAGGCCCGCGCTCTCTGCGATGGATGTTGACGCCAGGCGAGCCAATCCGCCTTGTTTTTGAACCCTGGAACTTAACATTGGTTTGTCCGCGCAGCATTTTCAAAGGCTCAAAAAATCACGACATCAGGCTTTGGGGGCGCCGCCGCCTGCTGATGCTAGAGCGCCTGATCCCGGTGGCTCAGGGCTTCACCGTCACGCTGTTGGGCAGCGGCATGCCTTCCTTTTTTGAAGCGCATCTTGGCGACATGAGTTTTACACTCGGCCTTTCCGGCTGGACCGCCAACGACTGGTCGCGGGCCGGTAATTTCGACTTGCTCGCCCCCCGCGCCGAAGTGGATACCCTGACCAAACAACGGGTGTTTGATGCCCTGCGCGACAATTGGCTGGAAGATACCGGCAGCTTAGCGCAACGCCTCGATCTTGACCGCGACATCGTTGCGGGAGCCCTGAGTGCATACGTACAGGCAGGCCGGGTCATCTACGACCTGAGCAAACAGGTTTGGCGGGTTCGCGAACTCACCCGCGATCCGCTTGCCCCGGAAGCCCTGCGCTTTGCCAATCCGCGAGAGGAAGCTGCTGCAAAAATGGTGGAGGCAGGATTGGTCAGCGAAACGAATGTAGAACCAGCCGGAAAAGGGACGAAAATTACTGCGCTGGTTCAGGACAAAAAACGCAGCCACCGCCCCGAACTCCACATCGACGGAGATGAACGCCTGGTAAAGGCGGTTTGTGATTGTAGTTTTCATCAGGCCAACCAGCTTAGGCAGGGGCCGTGCGAGCATATTCTGGCGGCAAGGATGGCCGCGAAACGATAAACCCTGTTCCGGCGCATGCCCAAGACCTTGCAATCCGGATGCTGTTTCGGCATCCATGACACAAGACCAAGCATTCGCCTGTAAATCGAATCTTCATGTTGCAGCCTTCAGGGACTATACACACCGGTAGAAAATGCACGGTGTTGCCGCGAAGCGTCTGCATTTCCTGCCGGTGTGTATAGTCCCTGGGCCGCGGGAGTTGATTCGCTTACAACTGAGTCTGTACGAAGGTGCAGCGCCGGAACTTTTAACCTGAAACACATAAACTACGCGGCGGTTGCTGACAAAAACCTTGCAATCCGGATGCTGTTTCGGCATCCATGACACAAGACCAGGCATTCGCCGGCAAATCGAATCTTCATGTTGCAGCCTTCGGCCTACCCGGGTATCTATTGCGATCCCCCGGTGTTGCGTCGAAGACGCGGTTCTCGCAATAGATACCCGGGTAGGCCGGGCCGCGGGAGTTGATTCGCTTGCCACGCTGATCGTACGAAGGTCGGCACCGCCGCAATTTTTTTTTGCCGAAAGGCTAAAAATCAACCAACCATGACCCGTCAGGAAATTTGGGACCGCATCAAGGAACTCGGCGGACGCGACGAATTCATCCTCCATGAGATGAAACGACTTGGTTTTTGGGATGTCTCCGAAGGCGTTCCTCAACTCAGCGAATCACTCCGGGAACAGCGCAAATCCCTTGAGGGGGAATTGAAAGAAGCCCTCCAGCAACAAGCTGTTTACAAAAACAAAAAAAAGATGCTGCGCGACATGCGCCAAAAGCGAATGGCAGAGGCCAAAGCGAGGCGCGTGGAAACCAAAGAACGGCGGGAGCGGCAACGCGCCGAAAAAGCCGCCGCCTGGGCAGAAGCACAACAACAGGACATTGGCTGGCTCGGGCCAGCTGTATCGGCGGGTTTGCAGCAAAAAGAAAGTAATGTACCGCAATTGGAATCTTTTGGCCTTCCGGTTTTTAACGGGGTAAAAGGGCTGGCGGAAGCCATGAACCTGCCACTCAATGAACTTCGGTTTCTGGCATTCGACCGGCAAGTATCGCGTACCTGCCATTACCAGCGGTTCAAGGTGGCCAAAAAAACGGGCGGTTTCCGGGAGATTTCTGCTCCGGCACCCCGGCTGAAAAAAGCCCAGCACTGGATACTTGACCACCTCCTCTACAAGCTCCAACTACATGAAGCTGCGCATGGCTTTGTGCCGCAGCGCTCCATCCTGAGCAATGCCTTGCCACATGTGGGCGCACAGGTAGTCATCAATATGGATGTGAAAGATTTTTTTCCGTCTGTTTCCTACCGTCGGGTCAAAGGCGTTTTCCAAAGTTTGGGATATTCTGAACAATTAGCAACCATTCTGGGGCTGATTTGCACCGAACCACAAACCGACGAAGTAACGCTCGACGGCCAGCGCTTTTTTGTGGCCAAAGGCGACCGTCGCCTGCCCCAGGGCGCACCCACCAGTCCGGCCATCACCAATATCCTGTGCCGGGGGCTTGACCGCCGATTTGAAGGCATGGCCAAAGCACTCGGCTGGACGTATACCCGCTATGCCGACGACCTGACTTTTTCAAAAAAAGCAACCGATGCCCGCGATGTGAACCGCGTGTTGTGGCAGGCCCGCCAAATTGTTGAAAATGAAGGGTTCGTATTACACCCCGACAAAATCAAGGTGATGCGAAAAGGCACCCGGCAGGAAGTGACCGGCGTGGTGGTGAACGAAAAACCGAACGTTTCCCGCGCCAAACTCAAGCAGTTCCGCGCCGTATTGCACCGCATCGAAACCCAGGGCCTCAGCGCCGCAGATTTTGGCAAAGGCCAGGTGCTGGAATCCATCCAGGGTTTTGCCAATTATGTTTGGATGATCAACCCGGAAAAAGGGGCCGCTTTGAAAGCACAGGTAAAAAACATTCTGGCAAAACCGGAGTTGCAGCAGGTGTTAGCGCAAAAAAACACCTATCCTGAAAAAGGAAAAGTAGCTATATTTACCCCTTACAAGGACAAAGAAGTGCAGCCGCTTAGCACAGATTGGTGGCGGTTGTGGTAGAAAGTAAGCGCCTATTCTATTCCTCAATATAACAAAATTTATGGAAAACCAAATCTTTGAAATCTCCGGTGCTTATTGTAAATCGCTTGTGCTGCGAGAGACCGAATTGTGGCTAAGTGCCAACAACATAAGTGACCTCGAAAAATTCGGGCAGGCAGTGCAAAAGACCGGAATGATGAAAAGCGCCTATTCCATTTCCCTCAGCACCGTTTTTGAAATTGCTTTTAATGAAGCCTCTGCTACCATTAAAATCTGGTACCGCGACGAAAAAGAGAAAGTCAAAAAACTGGACATTGCCTTTAACGACAAGGAGACTACCGCGCAGTTTGGAGATTACTTAGGCAATAAACTGGGGCTAAACAAGCGGGTTGTTCAGGAAAGCAAAACAAAACCCTTAGTAATCAACAGCCTCTATGTATTGTTGGCCATTGTTTTAACCGTGGGCCTTGGCCTCATCGAAAATTCCAATGAAATTGATGAGTCCAACTCCCGTAAAAATGCACTAGGCAAATTTTTGCTGAAACTGATTTTCGACACCGTGGGCCAAACCGGCGTCATCCTCATTGGCTCGGCTATTACGCTCTATTTAGTGTACCTGCTGTATAAGCGGTATAACAATCCTTCAAATATGGTGCATTACACGCGGTCCTGAAACATAACCCTTTGTGGAGGCAACCGCAAAGCGGTTAACTGTGAATAGCCCCGGATGAAATCCGGGGTATAAAGCGTAGTGTTGAACGCCTCATAACCCTGGAGGGGTTGAATTTTGCTTTTTTGTATTCAACCGCTTAACGGTTACCCGTGGTTGATACCTGCTTCCCTGCCACCGATTTCATCGGCGACTATTCCTGTTCAATCCTTTCAGGATTACCCGGATGCTGTTTTTATTCCATACCGGGTAACGATTACTGAACTTTAAAAGTTTGGCAAACGTTATTGGGACTCATCAATAGCAAAAAAAACGCCATGCCCGAAATAAGATTAGTCACTCAAAGTGACCTTCCGGACTTGAAAAAAGTGTTGGATTCCATTGAGTTGTTTCCTTCCGAAATGCTGGATGAGCTAATTTTTGACTACCTCAACAATCCCGAAACGCAGGAAATATGGTTTACGGCCGTAGAAAATAATACGCCCATCGCCATTGGATTTTGTGCGCCCGAAAAACTGACGGAAGGAACCTACAACCTCTATGCCATCGGCGTAAAAAGCGAGGTGCAGGGAACAGGAATCGGCAGTAAAATGATGGCCTTTATTGAGCACCATCTGAGAGAAAACGGCCATAGAATCCTGATTGTGGACACCTCAGGAACGGATGCCTTCGCCATGACGAGAAAATTCTATGAAAACTTGAACTACCATAAAGAAGCGGTGATCCGGGATTTTTGGAAAGAAGGAGACGACAAGGTGGTTTTTTGGAAAAAGTTGTGATGGGTTGGGGTTGTGTAAAAAGGCGATAGGCAAATTTGCAATCCCGAAAAATCACAAAGGAACCAATCAATTTGAAAAATAATCGAAACTATTGCCCTCTGCACTTTTCTCCTTATTACACAACCCCGTAAAATTTATTTCAAACGATAGACCACTATCCGCTTTGTAGCATCAGGTGGCCCTTCGGGTAAGGGCAGAAAATTTTCTACCCTTGCCCGAAGGACATAAACGCCATCGTGCAACCCCGAAAGATCGAGGCGTTCTGTTCTTTCTGCCGCTGCTATGTCCACCACCTTAACTGCTTTTCCATGCACATCATACAATTCCAGCCGCACCGGATACCCCCGATAAGCGCTCAAATCGAGGTTTAACTCCCCGGTAGTTGGATTTGGAAAAGCTGCAAAATCAGGTGCCGCGGATGGAACGATCCCGTTCCCCGGTCGCATCAAAGGCAGCACATCCACCACATCCACATTCGCAAATGTGGCTGAAACGGTACCATTTTGCTCGTAATTGGTGACCACCAACCCGATTTCAAGACAGGCATTCATACTGACGGTGACAGACATTACCTGGAACCACTGCACCCCATTTGGCGAGGTATAACCCACAAACTGGTTACCCGTGCGTACAAGGCGCAACCAATAGCGGTCCAGGCTGGGGAATTGCTGCGGGAAGGCCATACCGTTGGTGGTATAACGCACTTCCCGGCGGCTGAGGTTGCTCCTGTTGGTGAGCAACTGTACTTTTTTGGCACCACCGGCATTGCTTTCCCGCATGGTAAGGCCGGCCCAGCCCAGCGAACTGCCGCTGATGCCGGTAACTTGCGCTGTCAGGCTGCCATCCCCGCAAAGGTCGTGCTGGGCAAAGGCCATCTCGTCGCTGTTGAACGGGCTGCTGAAATAGCAGTCCTCGCTCGTGGCAGTAAAAACTTCACTCGGTGCATCGTAGCTGATTTCATTGCCGCCTACGCAATTGATGCCGTTGGGTTGCTGACTCCAGCCACAGGGCAGGCCGTTCACGGTGACCATGCTGATGCAGGAAGCGGTGTTGCCGGAATAGTCTTCAATCGTGACCGTAACGGGAACAACGGTGCCCACCGCAGTACACGGAATGGCGGGCGGGGTAGCACTGACAAAAAACACTTCCCCGCAGTTGTCGGTGCTCGCAGCTTCATCCCAGATATCTGTGGCTTTGAGCAGGATTTCTTCCTCCCCGTTAAAAATGATGACAGGATTTTTGCACACCGGCATGGGCAAAGTATTGTCACTGCCTTCGTTGACGGTAACCTCTACCTCATCAAAACAGGTTTCATTATAGATGCCGTCAATTGCCCGAAGTATGTAATCACCGGGCGGCAGATTGGTGAAAAGCCCTGTACCATTTGACAAATTAACTGGCCCGGTCAGGGTGTAGGAAACAGTAGCCATATTGCCGGAAACCAGTGCGCTGATGGAGCCGTCATTGGCGTCGGGGCAGCTTTCATGGCCGGTCACTGCGCCCACATCAATATTGCACAGTGTGCCGCATGAACTCAGGCAAGCCCGGGAATCAATGTGATCCTGGATGCGGGTGGTATTGCCTGCCGACCAGGTTGTGGCACCGCAGACGATGTTGGGAAACATGATGGTATTGGAATTGGCTTCGCTATGAACCCCATCCCAAAGGTGGCCAAGTTCGTGCGCGCTCAGTGCCCGGAGGCAATTGCTGCTGTTGGAGAAATCTTCACAGACATTGTAACGTTCGGCACCGCAGACTCCCCCAATGGTTTGGGCGCAGCCAATAAGCCCAAAGTTGTCGGGCCCGCCGCCACAGCCCTGGATATCGCGGGCCGTCCAGATTTGCCCGACATCATGGGTGAGGAAATTGCCCGGTGCCCAGGCAGAGAAGTCGTCTAAGATGTCGAAGGCTTCATCCGATGTGGTCCAGGGGTCGGCCATGGCTGAGGTAGGTACAAACTGATCCACAATGAGGTAATCGAGATTAAATACATCGTAGAGTGGTTCCATGTTGTTGGTCACCGTGATGATGAAATCGTTGACCGCTTGCACGCTGCCATAGCGCTGGAACATCAGAAAGTCGCCCGCAGTGGCCATTTCGACTTCCCAGCAGGCCATTTTTTCAATGCCTTCTTTCGGGATTTTCCGATGGTGGTCTTCTTCGTGTTTTTGCTGCTCTTTCACAGCGGTGAAGGTACACTCGACGGTTGGATCGGTTAGTACATCTGCGGCCCGGTAGACGAAGTAATAATCGGTGCGTGTGCCCGGCACAATCTGGTTCAGTGGCTCCACAAACCAGGTTTCGCCGTCGTCTTCGATCATGCCCAACACATATTCCGGCGTGATGGTGAAGCGCACTATTTCCCTTTCTGGCCCCTGACTACCCCGGAAAGTAATATTGGGGCGCCGGGGCAGTACTTTCGGACCCTGTTCAGTGAGGGCCACTTCGCGGTAGTTGGGCCCGCGCAGGTCGTGGTAGTCCAATTGCAAATCCCAGGATTGTTGCCCGTCAATGGCCAGGGTAAAATGAAAGCGGTTGCCGGGTTTCGACAGTTCATAAATTTGCCGGGCGTTTAAACGGCAAACCTGGTAGGCGCTGAAACTTTTGTCCAATTCTGCATCCCTGAAGTTGATGATTTCGGCTTCAACCCGCGTTTGGGCGAAAAAGAAGCCGGGCAAGGTGGCCAGGAACAGGCACAAAAGGAAGTTTCGAAACGTGTTTCGATGTTTTTGAAGTGGATTTTGGAAATACATAACATATCAGTGATTGGTGAAATAATCAAGCCATCACTGGCGCGAAGGGAACGCGCAGCACTAACGGGATTTAGCCATGAAGGGTAAAAATTGATGTTGGGAGGAAGGAAAATGTGTTCAAATATAGGGAAAGTAGGTGAAAGTTCAAAATAATATTTTCACAGGGTGTTACGTTCAGGCAATTGTATGCATTAATCTTGAGCTCCATGTTCAGTGCTTGCGCTGGATTTTACGAGCGAACACGAAAACAGCATTCATTTTAACTCCAAAATAACTGAACCATGAAAAAGAGTATGTTGCTTTTGGCATTCCTGTTGCCGGGCATTTTCAATTTTGCACAAACGGGCGCAGAAGCGCTGACTCAATCAGACATCCGGCAGCACTCCGCCGGAGCGGCTCCTGCCAGGGATAACGAACAGCTCTATCAAGCCTACCTCGCTGCAAGCCAAAAAAAAGATAAGCATGAAATCCAGCGGGTCATTGATTTATTTTACGATAAGATCAAGTCCCTTGAAACGGAAAATCGCCTCGAAGAAATAGCAGATGTGTATGAAAAAATTATGGAAATCTGCCAAATAGAGGGCTATCCTACAGAAAAAATACCGGGATGTTTATATTGCCAAACCCGTGGCCTGATAAAAAGCGGTAAATACCAGCGTGCGCTGGCTTTTCAGTTAAAAGTAGTGGCGTTGGAAGAGAAGATTTATCTTCCTGATCATCCGAATTTGGCGGTATCTTATTACGATCTGGCTCAGATTTACAGTCATCTTGGAGAACATCCAAAAGCAGTAGATCTGTGCGTGAAGGCCACCGCTATTTTTGAGAAAAACCTGTCGCCTGATCACCTTGAACTGGCTATCGGGTATGGTAATTTGGCATTAGCTTACAGCATGCTTGAGGATTATGCTAAAGCGCTGGAATTCAATTTAAAAACTTTGGACATCCACAAAAAAAAGCTTCCATCCGACGATCCTGAGCTGGCAATTTCGTACAACAATGTGGGAATATCCTATACCGAACTCGGCGACCACAACAAAGGGCTGGAATTCACGCTAAAAGCTTTGGATATCCTGGAAAAAGCACCGAATGTCAATCTTTCGGATCTGGCAAATATTTATCACGACCTGGCATTGGCCTATTATTATTTGGAAAATTATCCAAAAGCGCTGGAATTCAACCAAAAAGCGCTGACCTTTTTTGAAAAAACACTGCCTTCTGATCATATTTCTTTGGCTAATAGCTACAACAATTTAGCGTTGGTCTACTATGGCCTTGGAAGCAACCTGAAAAAAGGAATGGAGTTTAACCTGAAATCCATATCAATTTATGAAAAAATATTGCCAGCTGATGATCCTGTCCTGGCACAGGCGTACCAAAATGTAGGTAGTGCTTATCTGGAAGATGGACAATTGCCAAAGGCAAAAGTATATTTTGATAAATACGAGAAAATCAGTAAAGAAGAGGAACAGATTTACTTCAACCGGGCGTTGTATTCCGCTGCCCTGAATGATAAAAGAAAAGCCCTGGAAAATTTGCAGAAAGCGGTTTCACTGGGGATTCGAAGATCTTGATTGGATCGCTGTTGTTGGGAGTTACAGCAACATCCAAAATGATCCGGCTTATACCGCAATTTTGAAAAGACTGAAACAGGGATAAATGTTTTAGGGTAATTCCCAGAGGTGGGGTAAAGAGGCAAAAGGCAAAGAGCAAGAGGCAATATCGTTTCGTGAAGTTTGACGTTTCCGTAAGCAATCAGATTGATTTTACAGAATCATTTCCTGTTACGAAATTATTGCCCCTTGCCCCTTGCCCCTTGCCCTTTGCTCCTTGCCTTTTGCCCCTTGCCTTTTGCCCCTTGCCCTTCTTATTAGACAACCTCTTGATGCCTCAAATCTTCACCTCCTCCTTCTCCCGGAAACTCACCGCAAACAACAGCAAAATCACGCCCGCAATGCCTGCCGGAATCAACCAGATTGATTTCCAGTCGTGGCCGCCGTCAACAGCGTAAGCATCCACGATATAGCCCGAAATGTAGGAGCCGATGAACATCCCTGCGCCATAAGTGGCCAAGGTAATGAGGCCCTGTGCTGCACTTTTAAAGCGTTCACCTGCGCGGTTGTCGGTATAAATCTGGCCCGTGACGAAGAAAAAGTCGTAGCAAATGCCGTGCAGCACGATGCCGAGAATCAGCATCCAGGCGCCCCCGTCTGTGTCGCCAAAAGCAAAGCAAACGTAGCGCAGTGCCCAGGCTACCATGCCCACCAGCAACATCTTTTTTACCCCAAGCCGGACAAAAAAGAAGGGCATCAGCAGGAGGAACAGCACTTCCGACATCTGGCCCATGCTCATTTTGGCGGCAGCCCGGTCCATGCCCACTTCATTGAGGAAGGCATTGGTGAAGTTATAATAAAACGCGAGTGGGACGCAAATCAGAATGGACGCGATGAAAAACGTCAGGAACGACCGGTCTTTCAGTAGCCCCAGCGCATCGAGCCCGAGCAGGTCGCTTGCGGTCACCTTTTCATCCCGCGATTTGGGTGGCGGGGTGTTCGGGAGGAAGAAGCTAAAAATGCCCAGCAACAAGGAAGCGCCGGCAGCCATTTTGAAAGTGGACGACAATTGATTGGCACTTTCCCAGTTGAAATAACCAATGAGCAAACCTGCTGCAATCCAGCCGATGGTGCCCAGTACGCGCACACCCGAGAATTCTTTCTCCGGGTTTTTCATTTGCCGGAAGGATATGGCATTCACCAAAGCCAGGGTGGGCATGTAAATGACCATATAAGGCAGGATATAGGCATAAAAAATCGGAAAATCAGTGGCTTGCGAGGCTTGCCACAACAAAGCAGCACCAACCAGATGCAACACACCAAGAATGCGCTGGGCTGCAAAAAAGCGATCGGCAACCAACCCGATGACGAACGGCGCGATGATGGCGCCCACCGATTGAGTTTGATACGCCAGGCCTACATCTACCCCGGAAGCTTTCAGTTGCGTCCCCAAAAATGTGCCCATGGTGACAAACCACGCTCCCCAAATGAAAAATTCGAGGAACATCATGGCCGAAAGCTGAATGCGGATGTTTTGATTCATGTTGTTTGTTGATCTGTTTCAAATTCATATTCATCATAAGGCAAGTAAAACACCTCTTCTCCAATTAAAGTCCCTTTGCAAATTTCTTCAAAAGTCTCCACGCCATACTGGCGAAGATAAAGGTCTATATGATATAAAGCTGCCGTAATCGCATTCACTAAAAATATGATTGAGGCACCTCCGATTAAAGTAGTGTATTCAAATAGGATTCCCCAATATTGCCCGACTATTGGCAAAATGGATAAAAAGCTTAGGCAGAATGCATTGATTATGGTTGTGCTTATTATTAATTTATCGTACTGATTTTCATCCACAGAAATGTCATCTTCATGTATTTCAGAAGAAGGCATTAAATTGGATTTGTTGAGTAAAAACAAGAAATTGCGTTTGATGATACCTGGTGAAGTATATTTTAAAATGTAAAAAAATGTTGATAGAAGTATGGTTGTAAATATGATGATGCACTTCCATGTATCTGACAACGAAAACGTGTTTTTCAAATCAAAAAATATAGTCATAATGCTTAATGGGATAAACTGGATCGCCATAATGCAATTAATGGAGTAATCACCTGCCGGATTCATTTTCATTAATATATGGGCGTTTTTTTCGATTAACTCACTTTCGTTTGTTTTTGAAAAAACCTTTATTGGCAGGCTGATAAGTGTTTGAGAGATTAATATGGCTATGATAAAACAAATCAACAACAGTGCAATGTCAAAAATGAAAAAAAGTGGTTCTCCTGTGTTTATCCTGTTTGAAAATTGATCAAAAATTGCTTTGGGCGCTATTGATAAAACAGAAACAGCCATAAGCAAATCTCTGCCATTGCATATTCCTTTTTCTGAAATTTTTTCCGCAAGAAAAATACAAAATGCGGATGATGCTACATTAATTAATATGAAAAGAAGAGGATTGAATGCTAAAGGCAGTAAATTGACAGACTGCAAAAGCATGAAAACTCCAAATGCTTGAATTGCTGCCGCAACTAAAGCGATTATTTTTGAATAAACTGCTCTTTTTTTTTCATCCGAAATGAAGAAGCTAACAAAAACTGTTGATGCTATATAAGGCATTATACCAAGGGCAGCAATAGACAGGTAAGGGTCTTTAGACATGCCTTCCAGTACGACTACTTCAGGCATTCTGATATAAGACATGAGTACAAACGGGGCGACGTATTTTATGGTATTGATGATTTTTATCCTCAACTCCTCAATTGACCATATATTTTTCAGCATGGTAAACATTTGGTTGGATTTTATTTTTTGAGAAAAACAACATGAGTCATGCGAATCAGGGGCAAAAACGTAGAAGCCAGTTATGATTAAGTTTGTGAATGCAACAACTCAAACTTATCCAACTGTACTTCTACGT
>JABWAJ010000697.1 GCA_013361075.1 Saprospiraceae bacterium
TACCCGGCCTTCCAGAATGAATGACGATGAGGATATTCCATTTTAGTTTGGGCCTGTCTTTAGAGCCCGATAGCTGCGTTCACAAGCCTTGTTCCCGAACGCTAAAGTTCAGACCCGGGAGTAAACAGGCAAACATAAATACTATTTTCATTAAACAAAACGATTCAGATTTATGGACAGTTGGTTGTACATCATTATCGTTGGCGGCATCGCCGGATGGTTGAGCGGCATCATCATGAAAGGCAAAGGATTTGGAATTTTGGGCAATATCGTCATCGGTGTGGTAGGTGCCATCGTTGGCAGTTGGTTGTTCAGTTTCCTCGGCATCTCCGCCGGCAAGGGGATGATTGGCTCCATCATTACTGCCCTGGCAGGTGCCGTGGTGTTGATGTGGGTTGCCCGCCTGCTGAAAATCAAAACATAAGATGACGGAAAGGCGACTGGCACGCTGGCGCTTAGTTTTGGGCAACGACGCAGACCCTGAGGAAGGCGTCCCGCTCGATGGCGAAGAACTGGGCATGGACCGGGTGCTGGAAACGCTGTACAGCAAGGAACGCAGTGCAGGTTTGGGCAATTCAACGCCCAAAATCAACCGCTGGCTGGGCGACATCCGGAAGTATTTCCCGTTGCCGGTGGTGCAACTCATGCAAAAAGACGCCCTTGACAGACTCGGCCTCACACGGATGCTACTGGAACCGGAATTGCTCGAAACCGTGGAAGCCGACGTTCATCTGGCGGCTACTTTGTTGTCGCTGAACAAAATCATGCCGGTAAAAACCCGAGATACGGCCCGCGTGGTCATCCGAAAAATTGTGCAGGATCTGGAACGAAAATTGCGCCTGCCCCTGCAACAAGCCGTGCAAGGTGCCCTAAGCCGGGCTACCCGCCAGTACCGACCCCGTCTGCGCGAAATCAACTGGCACCAAACCATCCAGGCAAACCTGAAACATTACCAGCCCGAACTCAAAACCCTGATTCCGGAACGCTTTATCGGCTATGGCAAAAAGAACCGGCAGTTGCGCCACATCCTCATCCTGATGGACCAAAGCGGCTCGATGGCGCCATCGGTGGTGTACGCCGGCATTGCGGCCTGCGTGCTGGCGGAATTGCGCTCGGTAAAAACCCGCCTCGTGGCCTTCGATACTGCCGTTGCCGACCTGACCGAACACCTGCACGACCCGGTCGAGACGTTGTTTGCCACCCAACTGGGCGGCGGCACCGACATCGGCAAAGCACTTACCTACGCCCTTCCTTTTATCGAACAGCCCGCCGAAACCATCGTGGTGCTCATCAGCGACCTGTTTGAGGGCAGCCGCCCGGCCACGATGCTGCGCCAGGCTGCCGCCATCAAAGCTTCCGGCGCACAACTGATCACCCTCCTGGCGCTCAGTGACGGTGGCGCGCCCGCTTACGACCACGAGGTAGCCCACCAATTTGCGCAATTGGACATTCCTGCTTTTGCCTGCACACCCGATTTGTTTCCCGATCTGATGGCTGCGGCGATTCAGAAAGAGGACATTAATTTGTGGATGGCACGACGGGGGATGGGGCGGAAGAATTGATATTTTTCGATTATAATCGAATAAAATAGCCATATTTCTCGATTACAATCGAGAAATATCATGATTTTGGGCAAATTTAAAGCCATATACATCAAACGTCCTCTATGCCTATGCTCTAAGCGCGCGATCGCTGTGAACAATCCTTTCCTGTTTCGGTTACACCCTGCATTCAACCGCAGGGCCGCCGAAAACTGGATAGAGTAGGCATTATAACTGAATTGTCGCTCAATGAAAAAGCTACTGATTTTTGCGTTTTTTGCTGTCAGTGTTTCACAAGCTTGTCAAACCCTCAAATCCCAAACTTATATTGATCCGCAAAAGTCGTTCGTATTGGGGGAAGGAAAACATGGCAGTTATGTGGCTCAGATTCAGAATGTAGGAAAAGGCGACCTGGAAGTGGTACAAGTCAGCGAAAAAGGAATAAGGACGTCTCTGGGCGTATTGAAGAGCAAGGAAAAAGGGAAATATCAGGTATCGAACAATACAACGGTGCAGTTCAAAAATGACGATGCCAGAGAAAAAGGGATTATTGATATTCGTCTGGTAGGGGATACTAATTTATCCATGGGGTATCAAGGCAATAATCCTTAAGCAGTAATTTTCTGCCCGGTCATTTCGACAATGCTCCTTTGATAAAAAAACTTTTGAAATAGCAGCGTGGAGTGTAGTTTCAACTAATCCAAAATGAAAAAAAACACCCAAATCGAAATCATCTGGTTAACCGCCGTGGCGCTTACTGCCACTGCCATGAGTGCCCTGCTTACCGGGTTTAATGGCCCGTTGTTCCTGTCTTTATCCGGGATGGAATTTGCCTTGT
>JABWAJ010000100.1 GCA_013361075.1 Saprospiraceae bacterium
AATGGTCATGGCACCGATGAGGAAAAACAGAATTTCCGCAATTTTGCCCACATGGTGCAGCAGGATGACATTGAGCCCGTCGTAGTACTTTTCGGGATCCCCACTGTAAGTAATCACCAGATCGTGTTCGCCCACTACTCCGAGGTGGCCGATGGAAATCATCGCCCAACACAGCGCACCCATGACGAGGGCAGGAACAGTTTTGTCCAATTTCAGCGGGTGTTCGAAGGCAATGGTCAGGTATCCAATGATGAAACACGCAATGACTCCGGTAAGCATAGAACTTGTGGTTTGTTGTGTTGCGGGAATGTACCCTTCGTTTTGATGATGGCAGTAAAAATAGAATAATCTAACTTGCAGGGTAGCCGTTATGGAAAAAATTCATGAAAAAATTAACTTGCTTCACAAAAATGAACAGGATATGACTTTTTCGGTTGCAATCTAAGCGGATTATTGCGTTATGTACTGAAGGAACTTAATTCTCACACCTAACAATAACTTGCCTGATGAACTACACACCAAACTTTTTATACCTTCTTGCTTTCGTATGGCTGTTTTCCGGAAGTGCAGCCCACGCACAGGTATCGGCCGGGCACAGGTTTTTTGCTCAGGCAAAGTATGAAGAAGCTTATTCGGCTTACGCCAAAGACAAGGACAATGAGAAAAAAGGTGCTGAATCGCTTTATGGACTGGCAAATGTCTTTAACCAGGAGGCATTTTCCGGCTATAATCCGGATTCTTCCTGGTTTTATCTCAATAAAGCCCAAATAAAAAAGCGCAAACTCTCTTCTTCTGCTCAAAACAGCTTGCGAAAAAAAGGCTACGATGAGGCCTACGTCAGCAAATTGAAAGGTGAACTCCGCGAAAAAGCCGTCCGGCAAGCCATTGCCCGGGGCAGTACTCAAGCCCTGGATCAGGTTATGGAAACCTACAAGCCGCTGAATAACAAGCAAAAACAAACGATTGTAACGGCCAGAAATGTCCTGGCATTGAGCCAGATTGAATCAGACTACGGCTATGACTCCCTCGTTACTTTTTTGAAAAAATACCAAAGCAGCATTCTGGAATACACTCCTGAAATGGCACCCCGGATCCAGCAATCCGCCTGGAGGCTCTACTTTATGAAATATGACAGTACCCATACCCGCGATGTTTTGCTGCTGCTCCGCGATTTTCCCAGTCTGGCTGCACAGGCCGACCTCCCGCTTTCAAAAGCACTTGCACAAAGGCCCTACATCGTGGAAACAGAAATGCAACTGAAGGAAACACAACTGCGTGAAATGCCCCAAACCATGCGCACCATTTATTTCTATTATTGGCTGAGCGGAGAAGAACCTGATCTGACGAATTTCCAAAACCGTTATCCCGCTTTCGCCCAGTCAGTTGGCATAGATAAAGAACTGGAACTGGCTGCCCGGATACCCAAACAGGGTTTTCCCTTTTCGGAAGTTGACCGTGAACAGTACGAAACATTCATTCGGGATGCTGCGCCCCGTCATAGCGCCGTCCGGATACTCCACCAAATGATTGAGCCGGATGTGAAAGCCAAACGCTGGCAGGCAGCGATCAGACAGGTAGAAAGCCTGCGCAGCTTTTTCCCCGAAGACGATATCCGCATTACCGGTTTGCTTCGCACACTCAAAGCTCCCTCCGTGGCAGGCATCCTTCCCGAACCGTTGAAAGGTACCGCAAACACTGAGCTGGGAGAATATGCCCCGGTCATTTCAGCCAATGGACAGTACCTCTATTTTTGCCGCAATGAAAATGACAGCGGCGGCAACAGCGGTAACGAAAACATCTATGTCGCCTCCAATAAAGACGGCCAATGGGTGGATGCACGACCAGCCGGAAACTGGAAAGATCCCTACGTTCATGAAGCGCCCTTAGATATTTCTGCAGACGGCACGATGCTGCTGCTGTTCAAAAGCGGCACCCTGATGTATAGTTTTAAGGAACAGTTGGGCTGGTCAAAGGAACAATTGTTTTTTGAAAAAGGAAACACCCCTGAGTGGCGGGGAGCTGCTTCAGTGGCCGCAACCCGGGAAGCGGTTGTTTTTGAGGCGCGGCGCAAAGATTGTTTTGGCATTAGAAAAGATGGCAACATCGATATTTTTGTCGCTTTGAAAGAAGCAGATGGTTCGTGGAGCGAACCGATCAACCTCGGCGCTGCCATCAATACCCCTTTCAACGACCGCTCGCCTTTCCTGCACCCCGACATGCGCACCTTGTACTTCAGTTCGGAAGGACACGGCAGCATCGGCGATATGGATGTGTATAAAACCACCCGCGTAGGCGACGGCTGGCTGGAATGGACACCTCCGGTAAATCTGGGTAAGGAAATCAATACCTCCGGTGACGACTGGGGCTACCGGATTTCAACCGATGGGGTCATGGCGTACTTTGCCGCTGATGCGAAAAACGGCAAAGAGGACATCTTCAGCGTAATCCTTCCCGATGCAGCCCGACCCGAAGCGGTGGGTACCATTTCAGGAAAACTTATGGGACTGGACGGTAAACCCATTGCTGCCAAAATCGAAATCCGGGACCTGGCTACCAATGAAAAAATTGACGTGATCAGCCCTGATCCTCAAACCGGCGAATACTATATCGTTGTGCCTTTGGGCAAAATTTACGGCTACGTGGTCAGTGGGGAATCCTATTTCCCGGTGAGCGGTTCCGTGGATTTACGCCGCATCACATCGGCTCAAAACAAAGTGGAAAACATCATCGCTCCCAGTGTCGCAGAAATGGAAAAAGAAAGTGTGGCCGTGCCGCTTAAAAACCTGTTTTTTGACCACGACGAAGCTACATTAAAAGCAGAATCTAACGCACAATTGGCTCAATTGGTGGCTTTTATGAAAAGTACGCCCTACCGCATTGAAATAGCAGGCCACACCGACAACACCGGGTCGGCAACGTACAATCTGGAGCTTTCAAGAAACCGCGCAAATGCCGTGCGCCAATATTTAATTCAACAGGGATGTGAAGCCAACCGAATCGAAGCGTTTGGGCTGGGGATGGCAAATCCCGTTGCTTCCAATGACACGGAATCCGGGCGCGCCCAGAACCGTCGGGTGGAAATTCGGATCGCAAAGGCGAAAAGATAGCAGAAGATGTTAGATATAAGATTTTAGACTTTAGATTTGGGTGGGGAAATTTAATGGTTCCGCTTTGATGAACGTTCCATTGTTTGTTCCAAAAACGGTTAGACTTGTTGCGATTTTTAACCCAGGATGATTCCCATCGAAACAAGTCTATGGATTAAAACCTTACATCTAACGTCTAACTGCCCATACACACTATGTACAAAACGACCTTTGTCCTCCTTGCATGTATAATCCTGGTATCCTGTAACCGCAGTGCTGAACAGGAGGAAAGCACACAGACTGCCGCCATCGCACAGGTTACCGAACGCTCACCGGAGACTTTGCGCCAAACTTATGCCGAACGCATGGCCGCCCGGAAATCGCCGATGCCGCTCAAACAGGAAAAATCTCCCGGGCGCTTGCTGCCGGTAGATGAAGCCCCGTTGGACACCGCGTTTTTTGTTTTCCGGGAAGACCTGCTGGATATTGTGGCCAAAAAAGATGCACACCGGCTACTGGCTTATGTGGATCCCCACATCAAATGCAGTATGGGTTCAGACAATGGCCTGCCGGGTTTCGTGCGCCAGTGGAACCTCGACTCACCGGATAAAGTAGCCGGATCGGCACTTTGGCAGCAATTGGAAGACGTACTGCAACGGGGCGGGGTATTCGGGCCCGACCGTCAGAATTTCCAGGCGCCGTATTACGTTGCCACATTCCCGGGGCAGGGAAGCGCTTCCGGGCTTGCAGTCATCAATGCCCGCGAAGTGCGCATGCGCGAAGGACCCAGCCTGAATGGCAAAGTCATTCAAAACATCTCCTTCGAAATTGTGACCATTCTGGAGCAATCTCAACAGGAAGATACCATCGAAGGCAGGTCCTATCCCTGGTATAACATAAAAACCAAAAGCGGAAAAGAGGGCTGGGTTTACGGACGTTTTATTGGCCGGCCTGCCGGTTATCGCGCGGTGTTTGAGCCCGCAGGCAGGAAATGGCGCATGACTACATTCTTGACCTCGTAAGGATGCGTTCCTCCTGGTCGGTCTGAAACTACACTCCCCATAATGGACTATATATTTTTCAAAAACCGCCTCCAACATGCGCCGCTTTTTCTTCGTTTTTTCTGTGTTCCTTGCCGGATTTTCCTGCAATTCATCTTCATCCACCATGCAACAAAGTACGGACATACCCAAAAATTTCGATTGGCAGGGACACCGCGGCGCGCGGGGACTGGCACCTGAAAACACCGTTGCTGCTTTTCTGAAAGCGATGGAGTACCCGGAAATTACTACCCTTGAGCTCGATGTAGCCATTGCAGCCGACAGCCAGGTGGTTGTTTCCCACGAACCCTGGATGTCGGAAACCATCTGCAGCCACCCGGATGGCCGCCCTGTAGAGGAAACGGAAGCCAAATCACTGAACCTGCACCGCATGCGCTACACAGAAATTAAAGGCTTCGATTGCGGGAAACGTGGCCACGTGCGGTTTCCGGAGCAACTCAGACAAGCTGCTGCCAAACCATTGCTGCGGGAGGTTGTTGAGGCTGTCAACGCTTATTGCAAACAAAACCGCCGACCTGTGCCCCGGTTCAACATCGAAATCAAAAGCAAGCCGGAATGGGACGGCATTTATACCCCGGTCCCGGAGGTTTTTGCCCGGCTCCTGTTGGCGGAAATTGAAACTACTGGCATCCGGAACCTCACCTGTATCCAGTCTTTCGACAAACGTGCCCTGCAAGCCGTGCACCAACTGGCACCTGAACTCACCATGGCCCTGCTGATCGAAGATGCCGGAGGCGTACAGGAACAACTTGCTGAACTGGGCTTTACGCCAAAAGTTTTCAGCCCTTATTACCAATTGGTGACCGCCCACTTAGTGAAAGCTGTCCATGAAGCAGGTATGCGCATCATTCCCTGGACGGTGAATGAAACAGAAACCATGAAAAGCCTGATTGCTCTTGGGGTTGACGGCATCATAACCGATTACCCGGATCGTATTCCCCGTTAAACTCCGCAAACTTTATTAATTTGCAGCCTCCAAAAAAGCGATACGCATCCATGTTCCGTTTTTTTCTCATTTTGTTGCTGTGTGGAACCACTGCCGGATTATTCGGCCAGGGAAATTCCTCAAAATACCACCGGTCGGAAGCCCAGCGGGGCGACGGCGTTTATTCTCTGTTGCGGCGATTTGCCCTTGATAAGTATTCCTGCAACTTCGAGGCATTTTACAAACTCAATAAAATGAGGAAAAATGCAGCGCTGACGGCTGGCAAAGTGTATAACCTGCCCATTCTGATCTATGTCTTCGATGGCAAAACCATTCGATCCAGCATCGGGATTGAAGACTGGGACCGGGCTTTAAATATTCAGAAATACAACGAAGCCATGCTGGAAGGGCGCCTGCGCCAGGAATCGTTCAAAACCGACAAAATTCTTTGGGTTCCTTACCACCAGCTGAATTGCCCTGAAGCCGACCTGGATATCCCACCGCCGGTGCTGGTCAATCCCGAAGAAGGAAAAGCCGGCGACCGAAAGTTTCCGATTTTTGGCCCTGCTTATGCCTATACGCCTCTGGAGAGCAGCCGCCTGAAAGGCAAGGTATTCTACATCTCCAGTGGCCATGGTGGTGTTGACCCCGGCGCAATGGCTACCCGTGGCGGACGCACTATTTGCGAGGACGAATATGCTTATGACGTTTCTCTGCGGCTATGTCGCCAGCTTATTGCGCATGGCGCCACAACCTATATGGTGGTGCGCGACGACGACGACGGCATTCGGTCGGGCGAATACCTCGAATGCGACAAAGACGAAGAGCTTTGGGGGGGCGTCAGGATGGTTTTGCAACAGAAAGCCCGTTTGTTTCAGCGTTCCAACATCATCAATGAGCTTTACGAAAAACACCGGTTGCAAGGAGTAAAAGACCAGTTGCTCATTGAAATCCACATAGATTCGCGCAGCCGAAGTGAGCGAACGGATGTCTTTTTTTATTACCACTCCAGCAGTGATGACGGGAAAGAACTGGCAGAACAATTGCACCAAACCCTGAAAGCTAAATACAAGCAATACCGGTCGGGCGGCTACTATCATGGCACCGTCAGTTCACGGGATTTGCACATGCTGCGCGAGTCAAAACCCAATTCCGTCTACGTTGAACTCGCCAATATCCGCAATTACTCCGACCAGCAACGAGTTGCACTGGAAAGTAACCGGCAATTACTGGCAAACTGGTTGTTCGAGGGGATTACAAAATGAAGTAAGGTGTCTCCGGAAGCCCTGTAAGCTGTGTAGCCTTGCCAGGTTTAAGCCTGATTCAAACCCAATTCCTTCCCTTTTTCCAGCATAAACGCGTGTGCTGAAGCATGGGTGTTCTCGATGATGCCATCCAGAATGGCATCGCGGATGGCATTTTTAATGACGCCGACTTCCCGGCCGGGAGGGATTCCAAAAGTACTCATGATTTCTTCGCCGCTCACCGGAGGTTGCCAGTTGCGGAGGTGGTCTTTTTCCTCGACTTCTTTCAGTCGTTGACGCACCAACTCATAGTTTTCCAGATACCCTTTTACTTTTTCAGGGTTTTTGGAAGTAATATCGGCTTCGCAAAGCAGCATCAGGTCGTCAATGTCGTCGCCGGCATCGAACAGGAGACGGCGAATGGCCGAATCGGTAATGTTTTCTTTGGTCAGGCTGATAGGGCGCAAATGCAGCTGGACCAATTTTTGTACATATTTCATTTTGTGGTCCATCGGCAATTTCAAACGGCTGAAAATGCGGGGCGTCATGGCAGCACCCAGCGCCTCGTGGCCATGGAAGGTCCAGCCCTGGTCGGGGAAGTAGCGCTTCGTCGGCGGCTTGGCGATGTCGTGCAGGATGGCAGCCCACCGCAACCACAGGTCATCGGTTTTGCGGCAAAGGTTGTCTAATACCTGAAGGGTATGGTAAAAATTATCTTTGTGCCCTTTTCCATTGCGTACTTCCACCCCTTGCAGGGCAGCCATTTCCGGAAAAATGATGTGGAGAAGTCCGGTATTGAACAACAACTTGAAGCCAACAGAAGGCTGGTCGCACAGGATAATTTTGTTCAGCTCGCCGGTAATGCGCTCGTAGGAAACAATGTTGATGCGCTGTTTGAACCGGGCAATCCCCTGGAGCGTAATTTCGTCTATTTTAAAATCTAATTGCGTAGCAAAACGGATGGCACGCATCATGCGCAAGGGGTCGTCGGAGAAGGTTTTGCCGGGTTCAAGGGGCGTTTTAAGGAGTTTTTCTTCGAGGTGTTGCAAACCGTCGAAGGGATCTATGATGCTGCCAAAATCTCCTTCGTTAAGGCTTACTGCCAGGGCATTGATGGTAAAGTCACGCCGGTTCTGGTCGTCTTCCAGGGTTCCTTCTTCCACGCTTGGTTTGCGCGAATCCTGTCGATAGGATTCCCGCCGGGCGCCCACAAATTCGATTTCCATGTCATTGTGCTTCAGCATAGCGGTTCCAAAGCGACTGTAAACCGCAACGCGTGGCATCGGGCGGAGTTTCGCTGCTACTTTTTCGGCCAGTTCAATGCCGTTGCCCACGCATACAATATCCATGTCTTTTGAAGGTCGTGCCAACAACCGGTCTCGCACATACCCCCCCACCACATAAGCCGGGTAGCCCAACTCGTGTGCAGCTTCACTAACGATCCGGAAAATCTTTAGTTCAAAATCCTGTATCTTAAAAACCACGTTGCTTAATTTTAGGCAAGTTCGGTTGCCATGCTGAACTGCTGTTCGATTTCATCCAAAATGCTGAAAAGGACTTCGGGGGAATGTTCGGTGACCAGCAGTTTGCGGTATTCTTTAATGTGGGGGTACCCCCGGAAATAGTTCGTATAGTGCCGGCGCATTTCCACTACGCCTAATTTTTCTCCTTTCCATGCTATGGAGCGGCGCAGGTGCTCCCGGGCAGCTTCTACGCGATCGCTTGTTTCCGGCGGGGGCAACAATTCGCCGGTCGCGAAATAGTGTTTGATTTCCCGAAAAATCCAGGGATAACCAATGCTGGCTCTTCCAATCATAATGCCGTCCACGCCATAGCGATCGCGGTACAACTTCGCTTTTTCCGGGCTGTCCACATCGCCGTTGCCAAAAATGGGGATTTGCATGCGCGGATTTTCCTTCACTTTCGCAATCCACTCCCAGTTGGCTTCGCCTTTATACATCTGTTTTCGGGTGCGGGCATGGATGGAAAGTGCCTGAATTCCAATGTCCTGGAGCCTTTCGGCTACTTCTATGATGTTAATGGTGTTGTCGTCCCAGCCCAGTCTGGTTTTTACCGTTACAGGTTTGTTGGTGGCTTTAACTATGGCTTCTGTCAGGCGCACCATCAGTGGAACGTCCTGCAACAAGCCGGCTCCGGCCATTTTACAGGCAACTTTATTGACCGGGCAGCCATAGTTGATGTCAATGATATCCGGGTTGTGCGCCGCAATAATTTCTGCTGCCTGTACCATGCTTTCCAATTGCCCGCCAAAAAACTGGATGCCAATGGGGCGTTCGTAGTCAAAGATGTCGAGTTTTTGCCAACTGGATTTTGCATCATGGACAAGGCCATCGGAAGAAATGAATTCCGTGTACATCAAATCCGCGCCCTCGCGTTTGCACAAAGCACGAAACGGCGGGTCGCTCACATCTTCCATAGGTGCCAGCAACAGCGGGAATTCTCCGATTTCGACCGGGCCGATTTTTACCATATTTACCAGATACGAGGTGTAAGAATTGTTTTTTAAAAGCCCGAATTACCAAACTTCGTGCAAAAATAAGGCTATTGCACCAAAATGAGCTTCGTTTTGAAAAACAATTCTCGAAGTAAAGGTTCCTGCCCGGTTGATTTACGCAGCTGTTTCCACAAAATACATCTCCACATTGCCAATATTTTTGGCGGGGATATGGCCACGGGGTGTAAATTTGAAATGATCTTTTACATAGCTGTAGGTAGTACCGGAAACATTGACTTTACCAGGTTCGCTGCCTTCTTCCATTCGGGCCGCTACATTTACGGTATTGCCCCAGATGTCGTAGGCGAATTTATGCGTACCCACTACGCCGGCTACGGCCGGGCCGGTATGAATGCCGATGCGTACCTCGAATGATGGAGCTTTATTGCGCTGTTTTTCGGCTTTCCAGGTTTCAATGAATTGCCGCATCTCCAGCGCTGCCTGCACTACCCGCACCGGGTGATTCTGATCATTGGGCCTTAATCCGCCGGCGCACATGTAAGCATCGCCGATGGTTTTGATTTTTTCCAGCTGATAACGCCCGGAAATTTCATCAAATGCGCGGAAGCACACATCCAGTTCTTTAACCAACTGCGATGGAGTCATGTTGGCAGCAATGCGGCTGAAGTCGACAAAATCGGTGAACAAAACAGTAACCATATCGTGTTGGCGTGCTGCGGCAGTGCCATTCACTTTTAGTTCATCTGCAATGGTAGCTGGTAAAATGTTCAGTAGCAATTCATCGGAACGTTGTTGTGCGGTTGCGATGTCGCTGTTTTTTTGCTCCAGCAATTTGTTCAGTTTGCGCATGGTGCGGTACCGGAAAAACAGGCCGATGGCAATGACCAATACCCCAATCGCAGCCACCAGTAACAGGTTTCGCTGGCTGCTTTGCAGGGCCAGTTCGTTGTCGCGTGCGTTCAGTTCCATTTGTTGCCGCGTCAGCAAAAGAGAGTCACCCAGCATGTGGATGGAAAGGGAGTCGAGCAGGTTTTGCTGCCGCGACAACAAAAAACGTTGCCGCAATTGTGCCTCTGTCATGGCTTCCAGCTCTTTTTCTTTTGCGCGCATGGCTTTTTCCAATGCTATTTTTTCGATGTTCAGGCTGGCGATCTGAGCATTCATATCGGCGCGGCGCTTATCTCCGTTCGAACTTTTGTCGTCAATAATTTTTAACACAACATCGGGCAATTTAGGCGTCTCCACAGCCATGACCCCGGAATTATCAGGAGGATCAGGAACGTTTGGATTCAGCGAAGCCAGCAATTCCCGGTTTCTACTTTTCAGACTGGCGTCGGTGGTCAGGTTATTGCTTTCTTTCAGCATTCTCAAGGCTTTGGTGCGGCTGCGCACCGGATTTTTACCACTTTCAATCAGTGCTTTGGCACCTTCGTGCAGCGCCATAGCCATTCCTTCGTTGCTGCCTGATTTTTGGGCCAAACGGTAAGCGTCGTCTATCAACCGTTGTGCGGCAGTAAAATCTTTTGAAAGGCGCGCCTGTTCAGCCTGCTTGATTTTTTCAGTGAAACTGGGTGCTTGCGCTTCCAGATTTTGGATGCACAACAGCAGAACAATGACCACTCCGAATAAATTTTTGCTCAAAGTATGCATGCTACTGGGTTTTAAAAAATAGATCGTCCGGTTCTGGTTGTAAACAATTCAAGGGCCATTACGCCGGCTACGGAGTTGCCACGTTCGTTTAATTCCGGGCTCCACACGGCAATGGCCAGTAATGCAGGAATGACGCTGACTATGCCTCCGCCAACGCCGCTCTTGCCCGGCATACCCACCCGAAAGGCAAATTCGCCGGCTTCATCATAAAAACCACAGGTAAGCATCACTGCATTCAGGCGCTTGGCCTGACTGTTGGTCAGGATGCGCTCCCCCGTGGCGGGAATTACGCCATGGTTAGCCAGATAAAGAAACGCTTTTGCCAGCTCGCGGCAAGTCATCATGATGGAGCATTGATGAAAATAAACATCCAGCACCTGGTCAATCGGACTTACAATGTTGCCGTGGCTTTTTAAAAAATTCACCAATGCAGTATTGGTAAACCCCGTTTCCCGCTCCGATTGGGCAATGTCGTAATCGTATTCAATTTCCGGAATCCCGGATAATTTTCGCACAAAATCAAGGATGGCTGCTTTCGGATCCGGCAGGTGCTGAATGAGTACATCCGTAACTACCAGGGCACCCGCATTGATGAAGGGATTGCGGGGTTTTCCTTTTTCGTACTCTAACTGCACGAGCGAATTGAATGCACTGCCCGAGGGTTCTACTCCAACGCGTTTCCAGAGCGCTTCTCCGACCATTGAAAAGGCCATCGTCAGCGTAAATACTTTGGAAATACTTTGGATGGAAAACCGTTCCATTGCGTCGCCAATATGGTATTCCTGCCCGTCGAGTGTTTCGAGCGCGATGCCGAACTTTTTCGGGTCGGTATTTTTGAGGGCCGGAATGTAACTGGCTACTTTGCCTTTGCCAAAGAGCGGCTGTACTTCCTGCCGGATATTTTCCAGAATAGATAAATAATCGGTCATGGTTGTCGGAACAAATTGCTTAACGCGAAAGCGACAGTTCTGTTATACGTCAGTTTGGGTACTTTGTTGTATCCGCCCCAAAATTACCATTTTGATTAGCTGGCAGTCATTTTTTGTGACCTGGAATTTTAATTTATACTTTTACGGCGATTCAACACAGCAACATGGACACCCTGGACGCAATACAAATCAATTTTAAACCCGGGCAACTGGCACTTTTGAATGCCTGCCTGGCATTTTTAATGTTCGGCGTGGCGCTGGACCTGAAAACGGAGCATTTCCGGTATGTTTGGGAACACCCGAAAGCTTCCTTAGTGGGCCTTGTTTCTCAAATTGTTCTTTTGCCTGCCATGACGCTCGGGTTGATCTATGCCTTGAACCCTCCGGCAAGTGTGGCGCTGGGCATGGCACTGGTGGCGGCCTGCCCGGGAGGGAATGTATCCAATTTTGCAGTGCATCTCTCCAAAGGGAATACGGCGCTTTCCGTTACCCTGACGTCTGTTTCTACCATCGCAGCCATCCTCACTACGCCAATTGCTTTTTCCATTGCGGTAAAACTCCTTCCCGGTTCAGAAGCAGGGGTGCAGGAAATATCGGTATCACCGGGTCAAATGCTGGGGTCTATTGTGCAACTCATCCTGGTACCGTTGTTGGCGGGTATGGCGTTGAGTTATCGCTTTCCTGAGCTTACCGGACGCATTCGGCGGCCTGTACGCATCCTTTCCCTGATTGTTTTTATTGCATTCATCGTCGTCGCTATTGCGGCTAACCTGCAAAACATTTATCAACACCTTTCGCTCGTATTTTTCATTGTACTGTTGCACAATGGCCTTGCATTGCTTACCGGCTATTCATTTGCACGCTTGTTTCGCCTTCCTGTAACGGATGCCCGCGCCATTTCTTTGGAAACAGGCATCCAGAATTCGGGACTTGGACTCATTCTCATTTTTAACTACTTCAATGGCATGGGAGGCATGGCCATGATTGCCGCCTGGTGGGGGGTATGGCACCTGGTTTCGGCGTTTGCGCTGGCCATGTGGTGGGGGAGAAGATGATTTGAAGATGATTTGAAGATGTGTTGATTTGAAAATTTGAAGATTGGGTGCAACAACCGTTCAGGAAAAATTGTCAGGCTCCCAATCTCATTGTTATCATTTCTGTATAATATTTGTAACATTATTCTTTCTATTTGTTAAATCGCACAATTATGGCAGAATCAAAAGCAAATTATACCAAACTGCCGTCAAAAAGCAACAATTTTGTTGAGACCATTCGGATTATTTCTTCCAAAGAAGAATCCGTTGTACCAGAAAGAACTTACGCTGTTTTTGAAGAAGCAGGGGAGACTTACGTTTTTGATAAAAATGCCAGAAAAATTTTGCTGGACAGCCAATGTTTCACCTGGGAGGTAACTGATAATATTGTTATGGTTGTCAAAATAACCTCCTCGTATTTAGACAGTATTCATGTCGGAGGTATCTATCACGTTTATGATGACAGTCTCAACGATGAGCGCTATATTATTGATGACAACCAAGATAAAGTGTTGTTTGATAAGAATATTTTCAAATGTGAAGTGCTATAGAAATGCCTATTTTACTTCTTGATACCTTACTATCCGCTGGCGAAATAGGAGCAGTCGCTATAGGAGGTATTATTGTCCTTAGAAGAAAATAGAAAAAGTAGAAAAGCGGAAGAAATCGTAGTGATCTTGAT
>JABWAJ010000698.1 GCA_013361075.1 Saprospiraceae bacterium
AAGCGTCTTCCATACTACCGGTAATGCTGTCAATTTTGCTGATGATGTAGTTGTAAAACAACTGAAGAATGATGGCCACAATAAGACCGAATACCGTAGTCAAAAGGGCAACCTTGATACCACCGGCAACTACCGTAGGAGAAATGTCACCTACTGCTTCAATCTTGTCAAAGGCCTGGATCATCCCGATTACCGTTCCCAAGAACCCGAGCATCGGTGCCAAAGCAATGAAAAGCGAAATCCAAACCAAGCCTCTTTCCAAAAGGCCCATTTGCACACTGCCGTAGGAAACGATGGCTTTTTCAACTGCTTCAGGGCCGTCTTTTGCATTTTTTAACCCTTCATACAAGGTGCTTGCTGCAGGTCCCTGAGTAGATTTGCAGACTTCCATCGCTCCGTCTACATTGCCTGATTTCAACTCTTCGTTGATGCGTTCCAGCAATTTGTCGGTGTTAGCAGAAGCAACGTTCAGAGTAATGATGCGCTCGATGCAAAAAGCCAGACCGAGAATCATACAGAGCAATACAGGTGCCATCCAGATAGGGTCACCATCAATGAAGTACTTTTTGATCAACTGATAGCCACCTGGGCCTTCAACAGCAGTTTCAGCAGCAGCATCCTGAGCATATGCAACAAGGCCGTTGTATGCAGAAATCACCAGTACAAGCAAAAGAGTCACTAACTTTCGCATAGTCAATAAGGTTTTACGATTGTTCTTAATGAAGAGTGAATAAAATTGATTTCTCATTTAAAAATCCGGCGGAGAGAATGGGATTCGAACCCATGATACCCTTTTGGGGTATACACACTTTCCAGGCGTGCCTCTTCAACCACTCGAGCATCTCTCCAGATTTCAGGTTGGGTATTGTTAGTCCCCTACCCGGCAAAAATAGACATTAAGATTTGCTTAACAAGTTCAAGCGCTGCAAAAATGGAAAAAAAGATGTAACAATTCAAAATTTTTTAAAAATCAGACTTTTTTTTGGCGTCTCTGTAAACGAACAAGGGATCATTTTGAAGAAACCGCTTTTTTTTGTTCAAAGATTCTCAATGCATTACGAGTAGTTACTTCTGCAATTTCCGCCAGATCAACTTGTTTTACTTCGGCCAATCTTTCTGCAACGATGCGCACATAAGCGCTCTCATTCCGCTTTCCGCGATGCGGAACGGGGGTAAGGTAAGGAGAATCTGTCTCCAAAACCAAATGTTCGAGCCCAATATGCTTTAATGTTTCGTCTAAACCGGATTTTTTGTACGTCAATACCCCTCCGATTCCCAGCAGGAACCCCATTGAAATGGCTGTTTCAGCCTGTTCCACCGAACCGCCAAAGCAATGAAAAATACCGCGAAGCCGCTGGTCGCGAATGGGTTTCAACAAATCCACTACTTCATCGAACGAATCCCGCAGGTGGATCACGATGGGCAAATCAAATTCGAGTGCCCACGCTACCTGGGTCGTAAAAGCCTTTTGCTGTGCCTCAAAGAACGTTTTGTCCCAATACAGGTCAATGCCTATTTCACCGACTGCACAAAAGGGACGCCGCTCCAGCCACGACCGGAGGGTAGCCAATTCTGCTTCATAATTTTCCTTAACCGAACAAGGGTGCATGCCCATCATACAAAAACACTGCTCCGGATAAGCTGCCTCCACCGCCAGCATGGCTTCTACGGTGCGGGTGTCAATGTTCGGCAGGTAAATGCGCCCGACTCCCGCTTCCAAAGCCCGCTGCATCATGGCGTCGCGGTCTTCGTCAAACTGCTCTAAGTAAAGATGCGCGTGGGTATCAACCAACATCATGTGTGTACAACTGTTTGCACAAAGGTATAGATTATAATTGGAATGGTTTTGGTGGACGGGAAGAGGGAAAAAAATTGGCAAGATGCAAAAAGCAAGTTGGCAATAGCGTGAACTTGAATGTTTGCCTATTGCCAACTTGCCCTTTGCAGACTTGCCTCTTCCAGCGCAATCACTCCTTGACCACCCGCTCCGTTTGCCGGATATAGCTGTTTTTCACACGATCAATATATTAGGACAATGTCCTGACAGCGTTTAACTTTGCCCCCCAGATCAAAAAAGTCTGCCAACCATGTCCGCAAAACAAAAATTCTACGTCGTCTGGCAGGGCTACCAGCCGGGCATTTATACCTCCTGGTCGGCTTGTGAGGCACAGATTAAAGCTTATCCCGGCGCGCGCTACAAGTCGTTTGAAAGCAAAGCAGAGGCCGAAGCCGCGTTTAAAGCGGGCCCTTCTGCGGTTGCGAAAGCCGGCAGTGCCAAAAAAGCCTCCAAACCCGTTTCGCGGCAAGCCATCATCTGGGACAGCATTGCCGTAGACGCTGCATGCAGCGGGAATCCGGGTGTGATG
>JABWAJ010000101.1 GCA_013361075.1 Saprospiraceae bacterium
GAAAAAAAGACGATCACCACACCAAAAGCAAGCACCAGCCATTTTAATGGTTGCCAATGCTCTTTACGGGGAGCATTACGAAACCTTGCCCATGCGCCATCAATGGGCAGTGGCAGAAGACACACTGACTGTAGAATATGCCTGGAAAAAAGGGAACTGGCATTCTATGAAAGCAGTTGCAGAAAACAGGCTTTTGCCAATAGAAGCCGGAAGCGAACCGGAATTCATCACCGAGCATTACTGGGGCTATACGAAAACCGGGAAGTTTAAAACGTCGGAGTACGGAGTAGAGCACCCCCGGTGGGATATTTACCCGGTGCGGGAATATACACTTGATGTTGATTTTGGAAAAATTTACGGACAACCGTTCATGTTTTTGGACAAATTAAAACCAGCATCCGTTTTTTTGGCAGAAGGCTCCCGCATTCTGGTAAACAGCAAAAGGATTTTATAACTGCCCACATAGATAAGATCATCAGAAGCGCTTACCTTTGCATTTCTAAAAAAAATCAACAACTTGAGTAAAGCAATCCGCATCGGCACCCGGGGTAGCCAACTGGCGCTTTGGCAGGCTGAATACACCCAGGCGCGACTTCTGGAAAAGGGCGTAGCATCCGAATTGGTCATCATCCAAACCAAAGGAGATAAGATACAGGACCTGAGTTTTGATAAAATCGAAGGCAAAGGTTTTTTTACCAAAGAGATTGAGGACGCGCTGCTCCGGGGGGAAATTGACATGGCGGCGCATTCGATGAAAGACATGCCGACAACGTCTCCGGAAGGATTGACCATTACCGCAGTTTCCTATCGGGAAAACCCTGCTGACTGGCTGCTGATCCGCAAAGCCTCTCTTGAAACCGGCCCGCTTTTTGGTTTAAAGCAGGAAGCCATTGTGGGTACTTCTTCCGCCCGCCGGAAAGCTCAAATGCTGGATTTTCGGAAAGACCTCAACATCCAGGATTTACGGGGTAATGTCCCGACCCGTGTCGAAAAATTAAGGCGTGGCGACTACGATGCCATCCTGCTGGCTGCGGCCGGGTTGCTTCGGTTGAACATGGACCTGTCGGAATTTGAGCTGGTTCGTTTTAATCCCCGTGAATTTGTTCCGGCACCCGCCCAGGGCGTAGTGGCCTGGCAGACCTGTACCGATGATCTGCCTACCCGCCGCCTGCTACAACAAATCCATCACCCTGAAATAGCGGCGGTTACCAATGTTGAACGCACTATCCTGAACCTTATGGAAGGTGGTTGCCATATGCCACTTGGTGCTTATTGCGAACGCGACGCTCAGGGCAATTACCATGTGTGGGCGGCAAAAGCAGACACATGGGACGCGCCGGTGCGCCGGGTGCGCTTTTCTTCAAGCACCCATTTTGAGCTGGCAGAGCGCGTCGTAAGCGCCCTTAACCAGGGAGCTTAAGCGCAAGGCCATGTCCGGGATTATTACCAACAAAGTCTTTATTTCGCGTGTTGTAATGCCGGAAAGTGATATCCGGCAGTTGCTTGAGCCCCATGGATTTGAAGTAGAAGGGCGTTCTTTGGTTGCCTTTGAAGCTGTTCCTTTCACTTTATCCGGGCCATTCGACTGGGTATTTTTTTACAGCAAACAAGGAATACAGTTTTTTTTTGACCAGGTAACCAAAGCAGGCATTGTGTTGCCGCCCTCTACCCGTTTTGCCGCAATTGGTCCGGGAACTGCCAGTTTGCTCAAAATTGCCCATTTTACAGGTGATGGGGTGCCGGAAACAACTGCAAAGGCTTTTGGTGTCGTTGCTGCTGGAAAAAGGGTGGTTTTTGCCAGGGCAGCCGATTCAAGACAGTCTGTTCAGGCGTTGCTCGCTGATGTGGTTGAGGTAGTGGACCTGGTCGTTTACCACAATCAACCAATACAGGCCCCTGTCCTTTCGGAAGCAGCAATACTTATTTTTACCAGCCCGTTGAACGCACAGGCTTATTTTTCAACACACGGCCTTCTTCCTGGCCAAAAGACATTGGCTATTGGTCAAACTACGGCCCGTGCCCTCTCAGAAATGAATATTGCACCTATTGGAATAGCTGCACATCCATCAGAAAATGCGATCGCAGAGCTGGTATTGTCTATGGAGAAGGCGCATAAGTAAGACGGTGTAAATGTAATTTGCTTTCCATACCCCGGATAGCAGGATATAGGAGGCGATACAGGATTGTGTCTTACCAATTTGAAAACAGGAATTTATGCTTAAAACGTTTTTAAATACATTAAGTATGAAAATTGGAGACGCCATTCAGCAAAAGCAATTCTTAAGTGAATATCAAAAGGCACATATCAATGTGCTTTATACTGCTTCTTACCTCAATCAGGAAACCCTCCGGGCGCTCAAGCCTTTTCGCATTTCCCCGCAGCAATTCAATATCCTGCGCATCCTACGGGGAATGTATCCTAAGCCAGCTTCTGTTAAATTGCTGACTGAAAAAATGATCGACAAAACCTCAAATGCTTCGCGATTGGTGGAAAAATTGCGCAATAAAGGGCTTGTTGACCGCGAAGCCTGCGACGACGACCGCCGGAAAGTGGACGTCCAAATTACAGGAACCGGGCTTGAATTGCTGGAGCAGGCGAGCCGGGTCATCGAACAGATGATCCAAAATTATGAAGTGCTCATTAACCGGGAGGAAGCGACAACACTGAATGTCCTGCTCGACAAATTGCGCGGCGAATAGGGTATGATAGAGGTTGCTAAAAAGTGTTCAGTCAACACTAAGCAGGAATTCTTTCTAAAAACTCGCCGGATGTAGTATTTTAGCGCCCAAAGAAACGCATGCACATGACTCGAGCAATAGAGGCTTGTATTTTTGACCTGGATGGTGTCATCGTTGATACGGCTAAATTTCATTTTTTGGCTTGGAGAAGACTCGCCAACCAACTGGGCTTTGATTTCACGGAAGCTCAAAATGAAAAATTGAAAGGCGTTAGCCGCATTCAGTCGCTGGAACTCATCCTGCAATGGGGTGGGCTGACGCTCGGGGAGCCTGAGAAACTGGCATTGGCTGAACAAAAAAACGACTGGTACCGCGATTATATCCTTCAAATGGAGCGGGGCGATATTCTTGAAGGGGTAGAAGATTTTTTGACAGAACTTAAAAGCCGGGGGCTGAAAATCGGACTTGGGTCGGCCAGCAAAAATGCAGAAACCATCCTGCAGCGGGTCGGCCTTATGGATGTTTTTGAGGTGGTAATAGATGGAAATCGCCATACCCGCAGCAAGCCCGATCCGGAAGTTTTCCTTACGGCAGCAGCGGTGCTGGGGGTTCCGCCAGAGCGCGCCATTGTGTTCGAGGATGCTGAAAAAGGTGTGGAAGCAGCTCTGAACGGTGGTTTTTTTGCAGTTGGGGTTGGCAGTCCGGACGTCCTGGGACATGCTCATTACGTAATTCCGGGATTTGCAGGGGTGCACTTTGAAACTATCTTGGAACAGATCGGCGCACAGGCCTTGGCAATGTAAGAACTGCGACCTGTAAGAATATAGTAAGGGCAATTGATTAATTGCCCCAACCATAATAGATTCACAAGTGAATAACTGACTTATGAAACAATACCTTACCCAGGACGAGTGGTGCATCATCGAAGATGGCTTTCATCGGGAGCACAACTGTATTTCAGAAAGCGTTTTCAGCATCGGCAACGGAAAGATGGGGCAACGCGCCAATTTTGAAGAGCAATTCACTGGAGAGACCCTTCAGGGAAGCTACGTTGCCGGGGTATATTACCCTGATAAAACCAGGGTTGGCTGGTGGAAAAACGGCTATCCGGAATATTTTGCCAAAGTACTCAATGCTGCTAACTGGATCGGCATCAAAGTTGAATTTGATGGTGAAGCGCTGGACTTGGCCAAATGTGAGGTTGACAATTTTCGCCGGGTACTCAACATGAAAGAAGGGTATCTTGAGCGTACCTTCACTGCGCGCATGACAAGCGGAAAAGAGGTAAAAGTAGCTTCAAAGCGCTTTTGCAGCATTGTGGACGATGAAGTTGGCGCCATTCGCTACGCAGTAACCCCGCTCAACTTCTCAGGGACACTCACCGTGACGCCTTATGTGGATGCTGACATCATGAACAGGGATTCCAATTACGACGAAAAATTCTGGGTGGAAATAGAAACCAGTGTAAAGCGACGTAAAGGATTTGTCGTGGCAGAAACCCGAAAAACAGCTTTTCAGGTTTGCACGGGCATGAAATTCAGTATTTTTCAAGGCGGTACAGAAAGCGAATTCAATTCCTACCGCATCCAGCGGGAGAAATATGTTGGGTGTAGTGTTGATTTGCGCTGCGAAGAAGGCATTGAAACGGTGGTTTACAAATACGCAGCGAATGTGGCCTCGTTAAATTATCCCAAGGAAGAGCTGATGGCCAGATGCGACGAGCGCGTAGAGGCAGCTTGTGCCAAAGGGTTTGATCAATTGTTGAAAGAACAGGCCGAGGCCTGGGCCCGCAAATGGGAAGAAGCGGATATTGTCATTGAAGGCGATGTTGCAGCTCAACAGGGCATTCGTTTCAACATTTTTCAGCTATACCAGACGTATACGGGCGAAGATGAACGCCTGAACATCGGCCCGAAAGGCTTTACCGGTGAAAAATACGGCGGTAGTACTTATTGGGACACCGAGGCTTATTGTTTCCCATTCTACATGGCGACAGCCGATTCCCGCGTAGCTCGCCAGTTGTTGGTTTATCGCTACAAGCACCTCGAAAAAGCCATTGAAAATGGTGAAAAATTAGGCTTTACCGACGGCGCAGCACTTTACCCCATGGTGACTATGAACGGGGAGGAATGCCACAACGAATGGGAAATTACTTTTGAAGAAATCCATCGCAATGGCGCCATTGCTTACGCCATTTACGATTACATCCGCTATACCGGCGACCAACATTACCTGGCTGAATATGGCCTGGAAGTGCTCATCGGCATTGCCCGCTTCTGGGCTCAAAGGGTTCATTTTTCAGAAAGAAAGGGCCAGTATGTCATGCACGGTGTAACTGGACCGAATGAATACGAAAACAATGTCAACAACAACTGGTACACCAATACCATTGCCGTTTGGTGCCTTAAATACGCCCTCGAGTCACTGGAATATGTCAAAACTGCGGCACCGGAACGCTATCGGGAAATTGAAGAAAAAATCAAGTTTTATGAGTTCACCGAAACCAAATTATGGAAGGATATTTCCGGGAATATGTACCTCCCATACGATGAGCAACTGGATATTTTTGTCCAGCACGATGGTTTCCTTGACAAAGAACTTTTAACCGTTGACGATTTGCGCCCTGAAGACCGGCCAATAAACCAAAAATGGTCGTGGGACCGAATTCTCCGATCGGTGTTCATCAAACAGGCAGACGTGCTTCAGGGGATTTATTTCTTTGAAGATCAATATAATGAAGGTGAAATTCTCCGGAATTTTGATTTCTACGAACCTCGGACTGTACACGAATCTTCGCTGTCTCCATGCGTACATGCCATTCTGGCTGCCCGCCTCGGCAAAGAAGAAAAAGCTTACGAAATGTACGTCCGCACGGCCCGCCTTGACCTTGACGACTACAACAACGATACGGAAGATGGCTGCCACATTACCAGCATGGCGGGATCCTGGCTTGTTGTTGTAAAAGGCTTCGGAGGGATGCGTGTTTATGACGGTATGTTGCATTTTAGCCCATTTGTGCCCCGGAAATGGAAGGGCTATTCTTTCCACATTCGTTTCAGGGGTGCTCTTTTGGAAATTGAGGCTAAAAAAAGCAGTGTCCAGATCACCAACCATTCCGACCGCGAATTGACCATTAAGCTGTATGGAAAACCCTGTTTGGTAGCCGCAAATGCAAGCTTGGAGGTAAGCGTATAAAACTGAGGATTTTAGTAGTTGAGGATTTGAGCAGACCAGGGGCCTCAAATCCTTAACTACTCAATCCCGATCATTAACTATTCATGAAACGCATACTCGTCACCGGTGCCAGCAAAGGCATTGGGTTCGAAACAGTTTTGGCCTTATGCAGGCAAGGATGCAGTGTATTGGCTCTTTCAAGGGATGCAACAGGATTATCCCGTTTGCAGGACGCTGTCCGAGCTGAACAAGGGGAGGGGCGACTGGCGACTTTTCAGAGTGATTTATTGCAGCTTGACACGATCCCTTTGTTGAATTGGGTAAATGAAGAAGGCCGGTTGGATGCGGTAGTCAACAACGCGGGCTTGCTCATCAGCAAACCCTTTTCTGAGTTAACGCCAGCTGATTGGCAGGAAAGCTTTTCCGTGAATCTTTTCGGAGCGGTTTCCCTGATTCAAACTTTGCTGCCTTTTCTGAAACAAAGCGCTCCGGCGCATATCGTCAACATTGGCAGCATGGGAGGCTTTCAGGGAAGCTCGAAATTCCCCGGCCTGTCAGCATACAGTGCTTCGAAAGCAGCACTGGCCAACCTGACGGAGTGCCTGGCAGAAGAATTCAAAATATGGCGCATTGCTGTCAATTGCCTGGCTCTCGGCGCTGTGCAAACCGAAATGCTGGAAACTGCTTTTCCAGGTTATCAGGCCCCTTTAAAAAAAGAGGAAATGGGCGGATTTGTAGCCTGGTTTGCTTTGAATGGCGGTCAGGTTTTCAATGGGAAAATTTTACCAGTTTCGGTTTCTACGCCTTAATTCACCTTTGAACGGAAGGGCATTAAATAAAATAAATGGGACGATTAGATGTGTGGCTGGTTCAAAACGGGTATTTCGAATCGCGGGAAAAAGCGCGCTTTGCAATCCTTGCCGGCATGGTGCAGGTGAATGGTCAGGTAGCCTCCAAACCCGCCCAAACGCTTGGGGAAAGCGATACAATTGCCATTGTTGGAGATGCCCTGCGTTACGTGAGCAAAGGTGGGTTGAAATTGGAAAAAGCCATAGTAACCTTTGGCTTAGACTTTACCGGAGCCGTCGTGCTCGACATTGGTGCTTCAACTGGTGGTTTTACAGACTGTGCACTCAGGCATGGGGCCAAACAGGTTTTTGCTGTAGATGTAGGCAGTGACCAATTGCACCCTTCCCTCCAAAACCGGCCCGAAATTGTATCCCTCGAAGGGCTTCATATCCGCGACTTAAATGCACATCACTTAAACGGAAATCTGGCGGATATCATCGTGATCGACGTTTCTTTCATCAGTCTGGCGAAAGTTTTTCCCTACATCGGGAGTTTCCTGACGGCTACCGGCTATGTAGTCGGATTGATTAAACCTCAATTTGAAATGGGCTTCCGACGCCGGGTGAAAAAAGGCATCATCAAAGACGATCAGGTCCGAAGCGAAGTGCTGGAACGCGTCCGCGAATACGCTGCAGAAAATGGGTTTGAACTAAAAAACCATACGCCAACCGAAGCAGACGGGCAGGAAAAGAATGTAGAGTTTATGGCGCTGTTTTTTAGAGTGGAGCGTTAGTAGGCTGTTGGATTGCAAGCAGGCCAACTGCCTACTATTCCCTGCCAACTGCCAACTACTCCCTCTCCCCCGGTTGCTCAATTTCAAAGTCCTCTTTTTGTTTAGACTGTTGCACTATTTTGCGTACATCAGCCAGCAATTGTTTGGCATCAAATACAATGCCGTCTTTAATCGTGTATTTTACCCCGCCTGCCCGAATGACTTCATTGTCTTCCGTCAACTGGATGGCACCCGTGCCGTACAACAATTGCAGGTTTTGCAAAGGATTTTCTTCCAGAATAACCATGTCTGCCAATTTGCCAACCTGGATGGTCCCTATCTGGTCCGCCATGCCTATTGCTTCGGCTCCGTTGAGGGTAGCAGACCGGATAACTTCCAACGGATGGAAACCGGCTTCGCGCAACAATTCCAGCTCCCGGATATAGGCAAACCCATAAAGCTGGTATATAAAACCGGAATCGGAACCGGCTGTGACCCTGCCGCCGCGATTTTTGTACTCCCGGATAAAGGTCATCCATAGCCTGTAATTTTCCTTCCAGGCTACTTCTTCTTCGGTGCCCCAGGAATGCCAGTAAGACCCGTGAGAAATCCTGCTGGGCATGTAAAAACGCCACAGTGAGGGCAATGTGTATTCTTCATGCCATTCGGCTCGTCTTGCCCGCATCAGGTCACGGCTGGCTTCGTAAATGTTGAAGGTTGGGTCAATGGTAAAATCCAACGCCAGCAGTTCTTCCATTACCTTATTCCAGTGTTCCGAATAAGGTTCAGCAGCTTGTTTCCAGAGTCTTCCGGCTTCTTTGAAGCGGTGTTGTTCGTTTTGATAGTTGTAATCAAGGGGATAATCCTGAACCGTACGATCGGTAAACAACGCTTCCGGTAGCCCGTACCAATGTTCCATGGAAGTTAGCCCTGCCCGGGCAGAACTGAGTACATTCCACCGTGCAACGTCCATCTGAGCATGATGGCAGGCCGACCGTAGCCCAAGTTTTTTATTTTCATCAAGTGCAGCGGCCATAATTTCAGGTGCTGCTCCAAAAAACTTGATGCCGTCGGCCCCCTTTTTTGCGTTTTCGCGCACCCAGGTCCGCGCTTGCTCAGCAGTGGTAATGGGCTGCTCAGCCCCCATCCCAAAAGCCGTATACGCTTTGATGCGTGGGGCTGTAATTTCGTTGCGGTCGCTCCTTTGTTTTTGGTCCAACACCCAATCCAGTCCATTACCGCAAGAAGGATCACGGATGGTAGTAATGCCGTGTCCAAGCCACAGTTTATAAACATATTCAGCATCGGCACCCTGAGCCTTGCCGCCAATATGGCCATGCATATCTACAAACCCCGGCAGCAGGTACATCCCATTGCAGTCCAACTCCTTCCCACCTGCTTTCAGTTTTGGCCGATCGGTCGAATCTATGGCTACTCCCGGATAACCTACCGAACGCACTGCGGTAATGCGGTTCTTTTCCACCACAATATCCATCGGTCCAATGGGGGGAGCACCATTGCCATTGATGACAGTCACCCCCCGGATGATCAGTTGCGAAAAGGGCCCTTCGCCTTCTTTGCGGTCCGGAGCTTTTTGCACCTGAGCAAAGGTTGCTGAGGCAATGAGCGATAATAGGAGGATGAGGTGGTTTTTCATGATATAGTTGAGTGTTTGCAGATCTGAGGATTTGAGGATTTGAGCGGACATAGCCCCTCAGATCCTCAAATCTTCAACTTTTCAAATCAAGGTTTACGTCCCTTTGCTGGTTTACCCGAACTTGCTGGTTTCACGGGCTTTGCCGATTCTGGTTCCGGTGCCATTTCAGACAAACGCCCGAAATAGTCCTTGCCATAAAAACCGATGCAACCCAACAGGGCGAGCAGAATAATGCTGGAAGCCACCAAAGAAACAGTTCTGCCGGTCTTGAAAGCTGGCGGATCGAACCGGAATTCTATTTTATGCTGGCCTGCGGGAACCCTCATGGCCCGCAGCAGGTAGTTTGCACGGATGTGTTCCACGGCCTGCCCGTCTACATAAGCTTGCCATCCTTTATTGGGCCCGTACCAGATTTCAGAAAAAACCGCCAATTGTTCACCAGAAGCATTGCTTTCGTAGGTCAGGTGATTGGGTTTGTAAGTGGTCAGGCGGATGGTGCCATCTTTCCGGAGGTTCAACCCGTTCAGATACCCCACAAATTCCTGATGAACGACAGCTTCCGAAGTAGCAATAAAGCTATCCAAAGCCGCAATCTCTTCATTGGGAGAATTGACCATCAGGATGCTGTCCACAAACCAGGCATTTCCGGCGGCAGCAGGATTGGGCTGGGCCTGGGCATTTTCCTGACTTTCTCCGCCAATGATGTAGCGGGTGTTCAGCATGTTCAGCACCTGTGGGTTGCCTTTGCTCAGATGCCGGTCTATCACATCCTGGTAGCGCTGTAATTTAGCGGCGTGGTAGCCTCCCAGTGATTTGTGGAAATAGGAAGCCCGGGAGGACTGGAACGGATTTTGCCCCACCAGATCCAGTACGCGGAAATTGGGATCTTTGTCCTGCAGGATTTGCTGATCGGCAGGGTTGGGCTGGAAATTAGCCTGATAATTGGTTTTGGTCGTAAAGCTGTCCGCATTGAGATAGCGGCGGCCTACCGTCCACATATCAAAGAAAACCAGCAAACCAATTCCTGCAATGAGCCAGGAAGACTGGATTTTATTTTTCAGGTAAGCCCAAACCAGGCCACCACTTAACAGAACCAGGATCAGGGTCCTGAATGCATCACTGCTCAGGTAAGCTTTCCGTTCTTCAACAAAAGTACTGGGATCAATGCCCCCAAACTGACTGGCATATTGCGCGTCACTTGGGTTGGTGAAATCAAACATACCAGGCCCCAGAATGGCCAGAAACAAAGCAAGACCACCGGTTATTCCCCCGCCAAAATACAGACTGCGCAAGGCCTCCTGTTTGTCTGTTTTGCTGCTGATGAGTTGGTGCAACGCCAGAAATCCAAGAGCAGGTACCAAAAAAGAAGCAACACTGAGAACAGAGTTGGGCGTCCTGAATTTATTGAACAACGGCACATAATCGAAGAAAAAGCGGTTGATGGCTTCCATGTTTTTGCCCATGGAAAGGAATAGCGTAAGGAGCGTACCCAAAGCAAGCCACCATTTGGCGGGCCCTTTTACCAAAATTAAGCCCATAAAAAAGAACAGGCAAACAACAGCGCCGAAATAAATTGGCCCGCTGGTAAAAGGCAACTCACCCCAATAGAGGGGCGCACGGAGCCCGGGAGGTGCCCGATAGCCTTTGGCTTTGAGTGCCGAACCAATCGGACCATCTTGATCCACCGCTTCCTGCGAACCACCGCCAGCTGCTCCGGGAACAAAAGCGGAAAACAAATCAATGGTACCGTTGCTCCATTGCATGGCGTAATCCCAGGATAACCCGGAAGTTTCACTGCTGCTCTGGATGCCATTGCTGATTGCGCCTTCGGGCTTGGCTTCTGCTTGCAGGATTGGGTCGCCGCGCATGGTATCTTTAGAATATTCGTAGGAGATCCAGAGATTGGAAGCGCATGCGCCAACTGCCAGAATTCCTGCAATGACGAGTGCGCCGGCTGCTTTGAAAAACGCAGCCAGTTCATTCTTCATGGCTGCATGTATAAGCTGGGCAATGCCCAAAAATGCAACCGTCAGGAAAAAATAATAGGTCATTTGCACGTGGTTGGAATACCACCACGTCAGATCGACAGCCGCCTCTCGCTTTTTCTCATGCACCGGCCGCCCGCGATCCCGCTCTTGAATGTTGAAGTTCGCCCCCAACTGCAGCCTGTCGGTGAGATAGCGGGTACTACGCACAAAAAAATCGATGCCGTCGGTTCCCATATGATGCCCCAGCGGAAATCCGCGGTGCCGCATTCCGCTGGTGTAGGTGCCGTTGTTGTACCACACGCCTTGCAACTCCGGATGCCGCCGCCGTCCGTAGTCCGTATCGGCATATTCGATGCGCAGATCCATGGTGTCTCCTTGAAACACCTGTGGAATATAGATGCCGCCTAAAAAGGCCGCACGGCTGGGGATTGGCAGTTGCGACCACTTGTCTTCCGTGCCAATTTCTCCATACAACTGAAGACCTGCGGGAAAGGGAATCAGGTAGGGAACCGGGGGGATCCGCAGCCGGAAATCGGCCATCCCCTGTTCGTTTACTTCCTTGTCGAAGCCCTGATTCGCCGGATGGATATAGGTATCGATGATCGTTTCCGGGAACGACTGATCGCGGCTGCGTCCGCCGAATTGCGTCAAGCGCGTGAGTCCGAGCTCCAGCCACGACACCGGCAGGTAGCTGATCCGCAACCCGAAGACCCGGGCGCGGGAAATATCACGATTGCGTTCCAACTGGGCCAGAAAGGCGTTGACCTTCCATTCACCCAGCCCGCTCAAGAATCCCGGCAACTGGAACGGCCGCTCCGTGCCCAATTTGATCATGTCCATGGGAAAGGCATGGTCGGTCAGGAGCAACGATCCGTGATAGCCAGGCCCCCACCATTGCGTTCCGCGCCCCACCTCCAGCGCGACGTTGGCGTAACTCAACTTGAGGCTGAACTCACGCAGATAAAAATTGTCGCTCTTGTTGGTCGCGCCCAGCCCCAGAAGATGGCGATTGCTGATGAATTTCGGTTGGACCATCAGGGCCGCCCATTCACTCAACTCCGCCCAGGCGCGTACGTCGGTTTGATTCTGGACGCCGTTGACGAAATACTCTCCGCCCCGATTTTCTCGAAACCTGATGGTTTGTCCGCCGCCGATCGATGACGCATCGACCTCGGAGGTGACCCGCGCGCCGAAGCGCAGCGGACCCGTCTTGTCCTCAGTGCGCGCGCGGAGGGTGCCAAGACGGATGAGTTCCGGGCGAAACTCGGCGAGCAGGCGTTCTAACAGCGGCTCTGCAATGGCCTCCCGACCGTCGATATCGATCTCGTCGGCACGGACGCGCTCGATCGCCCGCGCCACATACTGCGCGGCATGCATGCGGGTGAACGGCTTTGCGCCCACCAGGGCGCGGTCGATCACGCCGAGGGCAATCAAGCGCTCGATGGCGTCATACCCCCAGTGATGCAGCGGCAGATTGCTGGATGCCCAGGCAGGCCCGCCCGCGAGCACCCACGTCAGACTGAGACAAAGTAGAAGACGGCGACTTCTTATCACGCCAAGCAGCACATCATTCCTTGGGAGAACCGGTGGGTTCGGCCGAAGCGGCGCTCACAGGAATGGGAAGAGCATCTTCAGACATACCGTTCACAGGCTGGCTCACCTTTTCCGACACGGGGAGTTGATCCATAGGGTAGTAGAGGGGCAGGATGTCTCGGAGGGCGGCGATCACGTTCGGCACATTCCCTTCAGCAGCTGACTCTTCCAGTCGTCGGACGCGAGCAAGCAGATGCGACGAATCGCGCATAGGCGCAGACCGCACGCAATACACTTTGGAAACCGCGGTCGCTTCCACCACCTCATGTTGGCTCACCAATTCCTCAACCAACTTCTCGCCGGGCCGAGCGCCGAGATACGTCAAGCGGATCTCCTGATCGGGAACGAAGCCGGCTAGGCGAATCAGATTTCTT
>JABWAJ010000699.1 GCA_013361075.1 Saprospiraceae bacterium
GCTATCTTGAAACGTAAGTTCGACGTAGTCAAAAAATCCAACGCAGTATAAAATAAAATTTGCCACACGCAGCCGATTGAGGAATTCCCGAACAAGCTCAAACCAACTCAACATGCGTAACCCAGCCGTCGTCTGCTTTGGAGAAGTGCTCTGGGACATTCTGCCAACCGGAAAAATTGCCGGAGGGGCACCCATGAACGTCGCCTTCCACGCTAACCAGTTGGGGTTGCAGACCCAAATGATCAGTCGTGTTGGCAATGACGAAAATGGCCGGGAATTGCTGGCTTTTTTGAACGATAAGGGAGTATCTGTTCAGTTTGTTCAAACCGACCCTGTTTATCCAACAGGTGTCGTCAATGTGGTTTTGGATGAAAAAGGCTCACCGGGTTACGACATCGTGCAGCCCGCAGCCTGGGATTTTATACACCTTTCCGATGACTTGTCCGATGCTGTGAAAGCTTCTGATGCGTTTGTTTTCGGAAGCCTTTCCTGTCGGAATGAGCACTCGCGGCGCACGTTATTTGAGTTGCTTAATGTGGCTGCGTTACGCGTTTTTGATGTAAACCTTCGCCCCCCTTTTTTTTCAAAAGATTTGTTGGAAGCACTGCTCTACGAAAGCAATGTTGTGAAAATGAATGATGAAGAACTAATCCTGATTTCGGGCTTTTGGGGAGGCGGCAACGAAGAGCGTGCGCAAATGGAATTCGTGAAGGAAAAATTCAAACTGGCGTCCGTCATTGTGACAAAAGGACCGCACGGTGCTGCATTGCTGAATGATGACGGTTTTTACCTCCAAAAAGGATTTAAGGTAACGGTACAGGATACCATTGGCAGCGGCGATGCTTTCCTTGGCGCATTTTTGAGCAGGGCGCTTACGGGCTCACCAGCACAGGAATGCCTCGAATTTGCCTGTGCTGCGGGTGCATTTGTGGCAACGAAAAAAGGTGCAACACCTGTTTATTCGCTGGCGGATTTGAAGGAAGGATTGAATATTTTACCGGGATAAAAACTTATTGCGAAAAAGGTGAGGCCAATGTGCGGCAGGAGAATCAGGCACATCAGGAAAGCACCACTCCGAGCAACCCGACATATACCTCTATCCCATGCCGGACCTCTTCCAAAAAAATAAACTCATCCGCAGCATGTGAACGCGCAGAATCTCCGGGGCCGATTTTTACAGAAGGAACCGGAATCAAAGCCTGGTCAGAGGTAGTGGGTGAGCCATACTGCCTGATTGCCAATTGTGTTGCCGCCTTGGCCAGCGGATGATCCGCAGCAATGCCCGAGGGCCTTATCCGCAAAGAGCGGGGCTGCACCTCGCAGTGTACGTGTTGGCGGATGATGGCTAAGGCCTCCTCCAGGGTATAGGCGTCCGTGACACGAACATCTACTGTGAAACGGCATTCGGCGGGTACAACGTTGTGCTGGCTACCTGCACTGATGATGGTGACGCTCATTTTCATGGAGCCCAGTGCGGCGGATTGTTTTGGGAAGGCATACGTGCGGAACCACTCAATGTCGGGTAGCGCAGCGTAGAGCGCATTTACCCCCTCTTCGCGTGCTGCATGCCCCGCTTTTCCTATGGCTAGGCAATCGAGTACCATCAGGCCTTTTTCCGCGGTGGCCATATGGCAAAGCGTGGGTTCGCCGACAATGGCAAATTCAATTGGCGGCAGAAGGGACCAAATGCTTTCAATGCCACCGCTGCCGGAAATTTCTTCTTCGGCGGTAGCCGCAAGCACCAGGTTGTAAGGCATATCAGGGTTGTCGTAAAAATGCAGGAACGCGGCGATCAAAGCCACCAAAGGCCCGCCTGCGTCGTTGCTGCCGAGGCCATAAAGCTTGTTTTCTATAATTTCGGGTTGGAAAGGATTTCTCGTATAAGCGGCGTTGGGGCGCACCGTATCGTGGTGGGAGTTGAGCAGGATGGAAGGCTTTTCAGGGTCAAAATATTGATTCATTGCCCAGACGTTGTTGCCGTTGCGCTGTGCAGGTATTTGTCTCCGTTCAAAAAAATACTCAATCAGCGTAGCTGTACCGTTTTCTTCGCGGCTGAATGAAGGGGTAGCGATGAGTTGTTGAAGTAAAGTCAGCGCATCGTGGTAGCGATCGTCCGGTAGTTTATTTTTTAAAGCCATGGTACGTTTGGTTAATTCCCCGTTGGGGCAGAAAATCCTCTACCTGATTCCCGTTAGGGCAGAAAATCTTCTGCCCCAACGGGATTTTTGATCATTAAGAGCTTGTTCGGGAATTCATCAATTGGCTGCGAGTGGCAAATTTTATTTTATACTTCGTTGAATTTTTTCAACATAGCTGCCGGCTATGTCTGCAA
>JABWAJ010000700.1 GCA_013361075.1 Saprospiraceae bacterium
GGGAAAGTCTGTTTCAACTTCATCTACAATTTCTCTAATGAATTTGAAAAGCTGTGGTTCCTGTTCCTTCGTAATTTCGATGAGATGGGAACGGTCAACTTTATGTTGTGAAAAAACAAATTTTACTAAAAAAGCCAGGATCAAAACGCCCATACTAAAGATGCCTAACCCCAGCATGATGGTGATGATGGAAGGTTTCAAAGCAATCAGCATGATGCCGCCGTAAGCGCAGGCAATGGTAAGAATTCCGGCAAGGACAACCAGCAGTAAATAAATAAAAACAAACAAGACAATGGAGAAAACTGCTTTGTAAGTTGCTTTTTTGAAGTTGTCAGAGATGGTAATGCTGTTCTTGTGCATTTTTTCATTTGTTTTAAAGAGAGAAATAACTCTTGAGGATATTCAAAAAAAAACGCACCTGTATTCGTTCGGGGCAGTATGCCGAATACAGGTGCGGATTATGTATCAATTGTGTTCGTCAATGGGTTTGGGTTTGAACAAACACAAATATAAGCGAACCAGGCGTAAAATGCAAAAACTCCCGAATTTGCCACAATCGCCTGCTTCCGCCCTCAGGTTAGCGTTCTACCACCAGCTTGCTCACCGCTACCTGTCCGTTTACCAAACACTTTACGAGGTAAACTCCGGAGGCAGGTGGCGCATCAAAGGTGATCTGGTGCGCGCCCGGCCCTTGCTGCTGTGGGGGCAATGACAACACGCGCCGGCCCTGTAAATCAAGAACCTCTATCTGGACGGAGGCGCTTTCCGGCAGGATATAGCCGACCTGCACACTACCCGATGCCGGGTTTGGAGCAAGTGTGAGGTCAAATGCAGGCCGCTGGATATCGGTATCTGACGTAATGTACCCTCCCGGAGGCGCATTAAGGCGCGTGGTGGTGTACAGGCGGTATTCCCCGGCTGTCAAAGGCAGGGCTGTTCCTGCATTGCTCACCAAAAGGCTGTCTCCACTAAAATATTCATACCACCAACCCGTATGCGGGAAGGGGGATTGTACATTGTCGGGCGTAACGTTGAAGTTGCCCAAAACCGCGACATCCATTTCCGGATGCAGCAGATGGATGCGTTTGGTAGGCCCCTGCAGGAAGGTCTGGAAATTTGTAGTACTGAAGACATCATAAGTGGTCTTCAGCTCTATCAGGGCGCGTTTTACGTCGTAAATGCGCGTACGGTTGGGGCTGTCGGCATAGTCCCAGCGAATGGGTTTGTTGGCCACCCGACAACCTTCGGCGATTGTGCCATCCGGGCAATAATTGATGGGGAATTCATATCCAAGTTCCCCAAATTGCCACAGCATTTTTGGCCCGGGAAGAGGGTAAAAAAATGCACTGGCCAACTCCACCCGCTTAAGGGCTGTAAGGAAGTTTTTGACATTATACCCGCCTGAACTGTTGCCAAATTGCAGGTTTTTGTACATCATTCGTTCTTCGTCGTGGCTCTCCATGTAGGCAACAAGGTTGGGTTGCGTCCAGCCACGGCTGGTGTGAAGGGCACCGGTAAAGTCTGAGTTATAACCCATTGCCCCCTCGAGATACTGGTTATGTACCCCGCCTCCGGACCAGAAAAAGATTCCGTTTCCGTAAGCATGCAGCTCTATTTCTTCGCTGTTGGCTGCAAAGTGCTCCAAAATGACATAGGCGTTTTCATTGGCGGCCCAAACCACATCAGCGTAGTGTTTGAGGATGGCGATACGCGAGGCGTCGTATTGTCCCCACAGGTCCACATTACTGCCGCTGTTGGTTTGTGTAAATCCTTTGGAAAGGTCGAAACGAAAACCATCCACCCGGAATTCTTCCAGCCAGTAGGTCATAACCTGATCTACAAATTTGCGGGTAGCTGCACTTTCGTGGTTGAAATCATAGCCCACGTTGAAGGGGTGACGTGCTGTCACGTTCAGCCATGGATTGTCGGGTGCAGGCCTGAAGTTTGCAGGATCCCAGTACAGCTGCGCCAGAGGGCTCTGGCTGAAAGCGTGGTTGTAAACCACATCCAGAATGACGCCAATGCCATGCTGGTGGGCGGCTTTGACAAACTGCTTAAAAGCATCCGGCCCGCCGTAGATGCTCTCCACCGCAAAAGGGTGAGACGGGTTGTAACCCCATGAGAAATCACCCGGAAACTCGGCGATGGGCATCACTTCGATTACATTGATGCCTAGCTGCTGGAGATAGGGCAGCATGGCCATAGCGCTTTCAAAGGTGCCGGGCTGGCCGCCTGGAGCGTCGTGGAACGTGCCGATGTGCATTTCATACAGGACGAGTTCATTCCAGGAGGGCAGGCGAAAGTGATCGTCACCCCAGTCAAAGGCAT
>JABWAJ010000701.1 GCA_013361075.1 Saprospiraceae bacterium
GGGAACTGCAAATGATGTTGCCATAATTAGTACCTTTGCCATTCAACATACCAAAAAAATGGCAAATAACATCCTGGCAGCAGCAGAGGCGCACGTATCCGCATTTATTGAGACAAATGTTAAAGCGGAATACTATTTTCATGATTTTAACCATACCCGTTATACCGTTGGCGCAGCAAGGCGGTTAGCAGAAGATACGAACCTCGATGCAGAAAGCCTTGAAATTTTGCAGGTGGCTGCCTGGTTTCATGATACAGGGTATAGTGAAGGGGCCGCAGATCATGAACTGCGTTCCTGCGAAAATGTGCGGAAGTTTCTGGCAATACACGCCTACCCGGAAGCCAAAGTGAACCGAGTTGTCGGGTGCATTATGGCTACCAAGCTGCCACAACGGCCCCGCAACCTGATTGAAGAGCTCCTTTGCGACGCCGACCTCTCCCACCTTGGCAATGAATATTACTGGGAACGCACCGGGAAATTGCGCCAGGAACTGCTCCTTACTCAAAACATTGTGATGTCGGACCAGGAATGGCTCGACTTCGAACTGGATTTCATGACCAACCACCAGTATCATACAGACGCGGCCAATGAAATTTACGGGGAACAAAAACTGAAACACATCCGGCAATTGCGCAAGCAAAAACTGCGCGTCAACCCCAAATTAGCTGAGCTCATTGACGATGCCATCTTCGGCGGCGAAAAACAGAAAAGGAAACTAAAGAACAAGGAATACGACCTGAAAGAAATCAACCTCGGGCGCGGCGTAGAAACCATGTACCGGACAACTTACCGAACCCATATCAATCTCAGCTCCATTGCCGACAACAAAGCCAATATCATGCTGAGTATCAATGCAATCATTATTTCTATTGTGGTCTCTAATCTGGTGCCTAAGTTTGGCGACAATCCCCGGCTCGTGCTGCCCACCATCGCGTTGCTGTGCGTTTGTTTGGCAGCCCTGGTCTTCGCCATCTTATCTACGCGCCCCAAAGTGACGGAAGGAAAATTTACCCGGGAAGACATCGTACAAAAGCGCTCCAACCTGCTTTTTTTTGGAAATTTTTATAACATGGGTTTCGAAGATTTCCATTGGGGCATTATGGAAATGATCAAGGACCGCGATTTCCTCTACAGCTCTATGACAAAAGACCTCTTTTATCTTGGCATTGTTCTGGCAAAAAAATACCGCTACCTCGCCATTTGTTATGGCATTTTTATGTACGGACTCATTTTTTCAGTAGCACTTTTTGCAATCGCTTTTTGGGTATGAAAAAATTGCCGGCCCCATTTGCTCTCCTCATGGCGTTTTGGTCGCAATGGCTGCCTGCACAAGCTTTGATTGCCGGTGGCACGGGCAATGACGCGCTCAACGCCACAGCCCTGGCTACCGATGAGGCTGTTTATGCCTCGGGGACTTTCAACGCGCCACTGACCATTGGCAGTACCCTCCTTCCTCATGCCGGGGGCAATGATTTTTTGTTGTTGAAATCTGCCTCCGACGGTACCTTAGACTGGGCTGTTTCCGGCGGCAGTTTTCTGGATGAAGAATCGGCAGGCATTGCTGCCCACCCGCAGGGAGGAGTCGTCTGTGCCGGTGCATTCTGGTTCACAGCGCAGTTTGGTGCCCTGCAATTAGAAGCAGCACAAAACCCGAAAGCTATTTTTCTGATCCGGTACAACAGCCTGGGACAAGCCGAATGGGGAAAAACCATTGACGGAGGCTCGCTGAAAGCAGCCAGCGATCTTGCCGTAGCGTCCGATGGCTCCATTTACCTCAGCGGTTTTTTTCAGGGTCAGTTAGTTTTTGGCAACGATACTACTCTGACCGCCCAGGGCAATACCGATTTATTTCTCGCAAAATTTACGGCTGCCGGCCAATTGTTATGGGCATTGAATTGCGGTGGCCAGGACGATACCCGTGGCGAAGCACTGGCTGTTGACCCCCTCTCCGGCGATGTGGTTGTAACGGGTTTTTACAACAAAGAAGCTCAGTTTGGAGACCAGATATTAACAGCCAATACGTCGGACCGTGATGTTTTCATTGCCCGGTTCAATGCACAGGGGCAGAACTTATGGGCACGGCGGGCAGGCGGCGTACACGACGACAATGTGAGTAGTTTGGCCGTAGATGCGGCCGGGCATAGCTACCTTACCGGAAGTTTTATTGGTGTGATGAACCTTGCCGATGGCTTTTCCATCCAAAGCCTTAATGGCATTCCTGATTTTTACCTGCTCCGTTATGCCCCTGATGGTACACCGCTGCTGGCTCGTTCTATGGGCGGCATTTTGCAGGAACAAGC
>JABWAJ010000702.1 GCA_013361075.1 Saprospiraceae bacterium
TTTTCATCATAGCTGCCGGCTATGTCTGCAAAATTCGCCTTGTCTAAAACAAAATTTCCTCGACCTCGCTCAATCGCGAAATCCCGAACAAGCTCTTAAGATTCGGAATAATTGTCTTTTGCCCTTTGCCAATTAGACCCCTAATTAAATTGTTTCACTCCTAAAAACAAACGTTATGACACCCCAAAAAGACAGGTATCATCTGGAACGCGTTTCTACCGGTGGGAAATCGGAGTTTGAAACCTTCAAAAGCGAAAAAGACCACCTGCACTATTTTCACTTCAATGATGAAAACGGGCAGGCTTTGCTGTATAGCCAGGGGTATAAAGACCCCCGTAGCCGAAATGCCGGCATCGCATCAGTCGAAAAAAATGCAGGGCGGATAGAACGTTGCTTCGACGGCGATTGCCCTTATTTCATCATCCGGGCAGGCAATAAACTGGAAATTGCACGCAGCCGTGAATTTGCAGACACCGCTGAGATGGACGCTGCAATTGACCGGATGCAGCGCGATCTGCTTGCAGGAGTGGCCATAGGTACTACGCCTGCTGCGGTGTCCCATCCCGCTTCAGTTGCACCAAAGCCTGAAACATCCCGCCAACCATCCCGCTATCGCTTCAGCTTAGAATGGCAAAACCGTGGCCAGGACGAACCCCTACTGGGCGTGATTGAATATCCCATGACCGGGGACAAAACTACTTTCAAAGGAATAGATACCGAGGCCATCGGGCGGTTTGTGGCTAAATTTGCTCAACCCGTATCTGCAAAAAAACAGACATCGCCGTCATTTGCAGTGCCTCCCACAACCAAAGAACTGGTGCTGGCTTCTGCAGAAGGAGCCCTTATCGGGGAAAACCTGCTGCAAAGCAATACGGCATTGGAAGTTCGGATCAACCTGAACGCAGGCGAAGCGTCGGCACTCAGTGAAGTAACCTTTATGGCAAAAGTATACGCGAGGTCGCTGGATTCAGGCGATAAAATTGTATTGGCCGAGCAGCAGGGTTTTGTAACGGACTCGGGAGAAATTGCCCTTCCGGTTCAGTTGAACAAACTCATGCCCGGCACTTATCGTTTGGTGAGCGATGTGGACCTGCATACAGACGGGCGGATCAAACGCCTGGAAGCCAGTCGGTTGATGCACCTCGTTGCCTGAGGTGCACCGGTTTGAAAATCCCGGCTCAATTCATGTTGGTATCAGGATTGATGCCCGTCGGGAAGTGAAATCCGCCGTGCAGCACCATGTAATCGCCACCGCGAACTTTCATTTCACCGGTTTCCCAATTCATCCGGCGCACGTAATCGCATTGCGGACAGCGAAAAATGATCCATTGGTCTTTGCGTTCGCTGTAGCATTCGTGGCGCTCTTCGTTGTGGCCAGCATGATTCATCGGATCGGTCATGGTCGTCATTTTGTGGTAAAAAATGCCGTCCTCATTGTGTTCTTCTTGCGGGGATTAAACTGATTTTCAAAAGTGTACGGGGCAGGACAAAAAAGGTTCCAAAAACGGAACCCGCATCCTGCAAATATGCTTAACTTGCTTCAATCAACCAAACCAAAAAACGCAATGAAAAAACCTGCCATTATTTTTTACCCTTTCAGGTAACAAACCCTGAATTTCCAGCATCAATATACGAACACGCTACCCTGATTCCGTTCCCTGACTATTTACCCAACAAACACTATGAAAATGTACACCCCCCACATCGTATTGTTTGGAGGTAATGAAGCGACCATTACCGATTTAAAAAAACGTTTCGACCGGCATGTCTCGCTTAAATTTTACCGGCTGGAAGATGCTTCTGTATTTACACTGGCAGAAGCGGATGCGGCATTATTTGCCATTTTTGCAGAGAACAACGGTGCTAAAGCGCTTGCAGCCGTTCATGCCCTTCAACTGCAATTCCCTTCTATTCCCTGTGTTGTACTGGCTTTAAATGTTCCTCTTGAAGAGGTTGACGACTACTTCAGGGCCGGCTGCTCGAGGTTTTTGGTTTATCCCGAACAGATAGACCGGTTTCAGGACTTAATCGCCGGACAACAGCCGCTTCCAGCGGAGGCAATGCCAACCCGCTACCGGAACAACTTTACCAGTACCATCATGAGCCTGATCAATCAGGCGCTGTCGGTTGGTATTGTGCCTAAAGCCATTGCCCGGATCATCAACCTCAATACCCTGCCCGAGTTGCCACCCAACGGTGTTCAGACACAATTTCTGGGGAATTTTGAAGTGCGCATCGAAGGAACATTGCTCCCCGAACTGAAAGGCAAAAAACTGAAGCTGCTGCTGGCCTACCTGC
>JABWAJ010000703.1 GCA_013361075.1 Saprospiraceae bacterium
TTTTATGCATAAGATGAGCAGGATTAAGTGTTGCAAATATAACACAATTTGTGTTTAAAAAGAAACATTTTTTGTTTTAAATGATTTTTAAAGCCTCTTCTCAATTTGAGTAACAGATAGTGTTAAAAATACACTACATTTGCCGTTTCAAGCAGTTGGCCAGATTGTGCCTGTTTTTGATCCGGTACGCAATGGCTGAACCTGCTGCAAACGAATGAAAGACAAGCAATAACTATGATAGCAGTTGTTGACAGCGGCTCTACCAAAGCCGATTGGATGCTGGTTGGCAAAGAGCGCACCTGGAGTGTCCATACAATGGGTTTTAACCCGGTTTTTCACAGTTCGGAGATCATTCGCAAAGAATTAGATACAGCATTTGAGCCGGACGTGCCCAAGTCGGATGTACAGCAATTGTACTATTACGGGTCGGGATGTTGGGATGCGAAACGCAAATTGGTCATAGCCCATGCGCTGAAAGAAGTGTTTGGCAATGCGCAGCTGGAAATAGAACACGACCTGCTTGGCGCTGCCCGGGCAACGTGCGGCACCAAACCGGGCATTGCCTGTATCATTGGCACAGGCTCCAACAGTTGTCTGTACGATGGCCAGGATGTGATTGACAATGTTCCCAATCTTGGTTACCTGATTGGCGACGAGGGCAGCGGTACCCACTTAGGCAAACAGCTCATCCGTGCTTATTTTTATCGGGAATTGCCGCACGATTTGCTCCAATCCTTCGAAGCTGCTTTCCCGGGCGGAAAAGACGTTATTTTAGACAAACTGTATGGCAGGGAAACGCCGAATGTTTTTCTGGCTTCATTTTCACATTTCTTATCTGAAAATCGCAATCATTTTTTTATTCAGAAGCTGCTGTACCGTCGTTTGTCGGAATTCATTGACCGGCACGTGCGCAAGTACGAAGGCCATCTTTCCGTTCCGGTGCATTTTATCGGGTCGGTTGCTTACTATTTTCAGGATATTCTCAAAATCATTCTCGAAGAGCGTGCCATGCAGCCCGGGATTTTCATCAAGAACCCTATTGACCGCTTGGTTGCTTTTCATTCAGAACATCACAACTAAACATACATCACAATTCCTCATCCAATGGGCAAGGAAATCAAAAGGATAGCCGTATTTACCTCAGGCGGCGACGCGCCCGGTATGAATGCAGCGCTCCGCGCAGTCGTGCGTACAGCAGCGTTTCATGACCTTCACGTTCACGGTATTTTCAGAGGGTACGAGGGAATGATAGACGGAGAATTCAAACGACTGGAAATCAGGGACGTAGGCAACATCATCCACCGGGGTGGTACTTTTTTAAAAACAGCACGCAGCCAGCGTTTTATGACCCCTGAAGGGCGTAAGGCCGCACACGAATCTTTGACTGCTTTTGACATTGATGGTTGTATTGCCATTGGTGGAAACGGTACTTTCACCGGAGCAGAACTTTTTTCAAAAGAATACAAAATTCCAATCATCGGTATCCCCGGCACGATTGATAACGACCTTTACGGTACCGACTACACCATTGGGTTTGATACGGCCATTAATACGGCAGTGGAGGCTGTGGATAAAATTCGCGATACGGCCGACTCCCACAACCGGCTGTTTTTTGTAGAAGTGATGGGCCGCAATTCCGGCTTTATTGCCCTGAGTACGGGCATCGGAAGCGGTGCCGAAAGTGTATTGATTCCCGAAGTAAATGCCTCTTTGGACGGGTTAATTGATAAACTTAAAAAAGGCGCGCGCCGCAAAAAGCTGTTCAGCATTGTCATCGTTGCAGAAGGCAATAAAGAGGGAGGGGCTTCGGCCATTGCGCAAAAAGTGCAGGAAGCCTTCGATTTTTACGATACCAAAGTGGCCATTATCGGTCACCTCCAGCGCGGTGGTTCCCCAACCTGCTTCGACCGGGTATTGGCCAGCCGGCTTGGCTTTGCCGCTGTGGAGGGCCTCATTTCCGGCAAAAAAAACGTCATGGCGGGCATTGTCAACAACAAAGTCACCTACACGCCTTTCCAGGATGCCATCACCAAAGAAAAACCGGTGGAGGATGATCTGGTAAGGATGGCGGAGATTTTGGCGATCTAGTTTTTTTTGAAAGGGCAAGTTGGCAAGTTGGCAAAGGGCAAATTTGTAAGGGGCAAAGCTTCTTTCTCTCTATTTACCCTTTGCAAATCTGCCCGATTGTCTCTTACTGTTGCCTACCTAATTTCCGCCAATTACCACTTTTCCGCGTCCAATGATCTGGTTTTCTGACCGCAATTCCAACAGATACCAGCCCGCCGGGATGTTTTCGGG
>JABWAJ010000704.1 GCA_013361075.1 Saprospiraceae bacterium
CTGGAGTGTAGAGGTTGTTTGATTGTTACTGGTTATTAGTGTATTGGTCATTGGTCTGTTTTGGCGTTACCAATAACCAGTAACTAGTAACCATCCTATCCTTCAACCAGTTCCAGCGAACGCAGATAGGTATTCAGCCGTTCCATGGGCTTTACAATGGCAACCCTGCCGGAACGAACAAACTCATAAATTCCGATGCTTTTGAGTTCTTCGAGTAAAGCTTCGGTCTCTGATTCGTGTCCTGTTTTTTCAATCACAACATACTCCGGCTCGATCGCTAAGATGCGCGCATTGTGTGCCCGAACCAACCGCTCAACGCGGGAACTGCCTGCAAAAATTTCTGCGGGCACTTTGTACAGGGCAATTTCCTGGCGCACCACCTCTTCGGGGCTGTAATAAAAGGCCTTCAGTACATCCACCTGCTTATCCAATTGAGCCACGAGCTTTTCCACCATGTCTTCGGTGACGTTCACCACAATGGTGAAGCGGTGTATATTCGGAATAGACGACTTGGAAGTTGTGAGGCTTTCGATGTTGATGTGCCTGCGGCTGAAGATGGTGACCACCCTCGACAAAAGGCCGGATTGGTTTTCCGTGAAAACCGTGATCGTGAATTCTTTTTCCATGTTAGAACAGGTTGCTTGCGTGTGTCCGGAATTTCCAGAACGCTTAATGACCCTCCAAATGTACTCAAAAACGGTGAAGCCCACAATGCTGAAGCCGAAGGCTGCCGCACTTTGGCGTCGTAATTTCTGGTTAAAAAACAATAGATTATGCCGCGCCATTATGCTTGATCCGCACGGTAAGCATCGTGATCAGTCCGGCAATAAAAAAGACGCTCAAAGCCAGTACGCTGTTGCGCATGCTGCCGGTAAGCTGCTCGATGAACCCAAAACTGAAGGTTCCTACAATGATGGCGCCTTTCTCCAACACGTCGTAAAAACTGAAAAAAGAAGTCGTATCCTGGGTATTTTCAGGCAACAATTTGGAGTAGGTAGACCGCGAAAGCGACTGAATGCCCCCCATCACGACCCCCACACCCACAGCCAGCAGGTAGAAGGAGGGTTTGGAATAAATGAAATACGCAAGCCCGCAAATGGCGGTCCAGATGACGAGCATGGCAAGGATCGAAAATTTGTTACCTTGTTTTTCCGAAATTTTAGCGAATAAATAAGCCCCGCCGATGGCCACTATCTGGAGCAACAGGATGAGTAGAATCAGGTCGGAAGTAGCAAATCCAAGTTCTTTTTCAGCAAAAATGGCTGCCAGAAAAAGCACAGTCTGAACCCCAGTGCTGTAAAAGAAAAAAGCAACCAGAAAGCGCTTGGCATTCCTGAGCGTCTGAAGTTGATGCCAGACTTTTTTCAACTCCTGAAACCCTTTCAGCATCAGGTTTTCTTTCGATTTTTCATTGGAATCGGGGGGCAAACGCCGAAACGGAATTTGCGCAAAGCCAAACCACCACATGCCCACCATAACAAAAGCTATACGCACTGCCGGTCCTTCTCCACTCAGGCCAAACCATTCGTATTTTTGAATCACCACCAAATTGGCAATGAGCAGGATGACACTGCCGATATAACCATAGGCAAAGCCTTTTGCACTCACCCTGTCGTACTGGTCTTCTGTAGCAATCAGAGGGAGGTAAGCGTTGTAAAATACCAATCCGCCTGCAAAACCAATGGTCGCAATAATGAAAGACACTGTGCCCAGCGTCAATTGGTCCATACCCCGAAAAAAATACAGGGCGATACAAGCCAGCGACCCCATGGTCGTGAAGCAGCGCAGGAAAAATTTTTTGCGCCCCCCATAATCGGCAATCCCTGACAAAAAAGGCGAAGCAATGAGGATGAGCAAATAGGCTGCTGAAATGGCATAGGAATACAGGGCACCATCAGAAAGCGTCAGGTTTTTACCGATGTGTACCACGTCATCGGTAACTGCCAGAAAATAACCGGGAAAAATGGCCACGATGATGACCAATGCAAAGGATGAATTCGCCCAATCGAACAGTGCCCAGGCGTTAATGGTGCGGCGGTTGTTCAGATTGGAAACAGGTACATCAAGTGGTGTGGACATAAGCTTTTACGATTGTCTAATTTTTCGTGCAAGATATACAATTAGTACTATCTTGCCGCCGTCGCAGAAGTGGAATAAGTGGTAAATAGCAAATAGCAAAGGGCAAACCTCAGAATGTTCTAATTTTGATTGTGTTATCATGATAGTTTTTTGATAATATCAATTGGTATCAGAAATAATATTGCCCTTTGCCAGTTGTGTTTTGCCTTTTTCT
>JABWAJ010000102.1 GCA_013361075.1 Saprospiraceae bacterium
CTTGATTTGTGTGTCGGATTAAATGCCCTTGTCAGTACCATAACAGTTGATGGCACAGATCTTTCCTTTTTGCTGAACCACCCGGAGATACTCACTTCCCTACAGGCATTTATTGAATCAGGGGTGGCTACCACAGCCGATATGGCTGCCATGAATCGCTTCCTTAATTTGTGGAAAGAAGGAAAAATTTCGATGGCCTGGAGGGAATTTTTGGCCTTGTACAGGCTGGTGTTTGGCGAGATTGGCCCGGAACTTGGACTTACGGTATTGGAGAAGGAGTGGCTGTTGGATAATGGAACAATTGCGCAGGAAATCGCTGATTTGCTTGAGAACCATCAGCACGACAATATTTCTAAAACTGCAAGTATTACCTACCTCAATCTTGTGAGGCAGAATGATGCAGAAATAAATGAGTTCATTGAAGACTTTAATGCCCTCGAGATTAGCGACCCACTTTGGACTATTTTGAAAGAACTGCTGGCCGATGCATTTACAGAACTGCTTCAGGAACAATTAGCCGATCTCATTCCAGGCGGCAGCATTGTTACAATAGGGCCTCTATTATTGGATAACCTCCAGCAAGGCAATATGCTGGATGCTCTGTATAACCTCGTTGATATTGTTTTAAATGAAGCGGATATCATTTTACCTTGGGCAAAAGTGGCTTCTTTAGGAATAGCAGTGTACGATAAGTACAAGCTACTAACCAAAGTCTATAAAGGGTTCAAACAGTTAAAATCAGCAGGTCAGGAGTCTGTTATGAAATTGTATGACAATTTAAAACAGCATTTAGGTGGTCCCGGGGCTATACTTAGAAAATGGAAATGGGATGGCGGACAGCAATCTATCCTGGAGGGAGTTAACAGAGAACAGTTTTTCGAGGACTTAAAGAATAGATTTAGCATTAATGGTGTTTTTACTTACCAAGGTAATCCAGTATTCAAATTGTACCAGATACCGAATAACCCAAGTGGAGCAGCAGTGTATATTACCGCATATTCGACATCTGAAACAGTAGACCCCAATACTGGATTATCCTATCCTTTATCAATAAAGTTCTATATTGGGCCAGGGACTGTTCCGCCCAATGGAACCAATCCTAACAGCAGCCTTTTTAGTACCGTATTAATCATTCGATTGCGATGAAAGTTCAACAACCATTTTTCTTCCACCACATCCTGAATCAGGATGTGGTGGAAACTTTCCAAAAAATTATTCAGGAAGGTTATTGCCTCAGGCAAATTCATGCTTATTCATCTAAAGGTAATTTTGCGCTTACTTTATTTGAAAAATCAGCTTCTCCGGACAGGCAAATAGATCGGTCTGATCCGACTATTTCAACAGAACAAGTTTTTTTGATTTTCTATAAATCGGGAGAAAAAAAAGAAGCAATCCTGTTGCGATGCAATATGGTTAGGCATGAGGCTCCTCTTCCAGAGAATATGCCAGAATTTATGAATCTCTATTATAATCCTCTCTTAATTGACAAACCTATACACTTGAGTGCTAATACTGAACTGGAATTAGAAAAAAACGTCACTGCTATCCTCGAAGAATACGAAATCACTACAGGTGTAAATATCCCTGTGGGTAGCAAAATTTCCAATATTGAGATTTTAGGATTCAAGAAAAAAGGAACTATCAAGGCAATCGTTGATTCATGGGACGAAGAAAATGAAGAAATACCGGTTCACGAAGTCGATCTTGACGTAGATGCTATTCTGGCTATTGAGATGCGTAATATCAAAACAAAGTTGTACATCAGACCGCCATACAGCATACAGTTCTGGCAATTGGACAAACCTTACCCAGCAGGCGAGCTTTATCCGTACCAAATACCTTATATTGCGAGATATAGAATTCCTGTACAGAAATAAACAATACTCACCCGATCGGATGTGACGAGGGCAACCCTCTAATCTACAGAAAAAAGGTGATTACAGCGTATGAAATTTCTGGCTAAGGACTAAAAATCTCATCTATGACGAAACGCAAATTAATTTTATTAATTGGGGTAGTTACAGTGGCATTAATAGCATACTCACCCCTGCCCGCCCAAACCGCCTGGCAGTACTCCCTCGAAGAAGCTAAAATCATCGCCCAGGCAGAAGGCAAACTCATTGTAGCCGATTTCTGGGCGTCTTGGTGCGGCCCGTGCAAAGACATGGACAGCCGTGTTTGGAGTGAGGTGGAAGTCCAATTGATGCTGCAAAATTTCGTGCCTGCAAAAATCAATATTGACCAACACCGCACAACAACCCGTCGCTACAATATACAGGAAATTCCTGATGTACTCATTCTTGACGCCTTTGGAGATGAATTGCACCGGCGCACCGGATTTACAGACAAAACCGGAATAATGAAACTTTTGGACTTGTTTGCAGTGCGCACCTCCGCCATCAACAAAGCCATGGCACGGCTACTGGAAAACGAAAAAAATGCCTATGCTGCCTGCAGAGTGGGCGAACAATACCAATCTGCGGCGGTAAAATTGCAACAAGGGCCGGGACGTAGCATTTTCCTGGCTCGAAGCGAAAATTTTCTAAAAAATCCTTGAAACTTGTCAATCCGGACAAGGATACTGTACTTGAAGAAAAATTGCAGTTGTTGCTTGCTTTGAATGAAATACCAAACGGTCGTTCTAAAAACAAAAAGGGATCCTGCATCGCAAGATCCCTTTCGTTTGTGGTGTGGGGCGGAATTGAACCGCCGACACATGGATTTTCAGTCCATTGCTCTACCAACTGAGCTACCGCACCATCCTTTTAGGCGCTTTTTTCAAAAGCAGGGCAAAGATATGTTGCCTTTTTGTTTTAACCAAATCAATTGTCCGTTTTTTTAAACTCCGCATGAGAAAGGGGACTAAATCGGAGCAAATCGAACCGGAAATTCAGGACGCTGAGCCGTTCCACATCCCCAAACTTTGGCATTCAACCTTCCTTGTTCTTCTGTTCTTTGGTTACATGATTGAAAGTCCTGCCTGCTCACTATCTTTGGCGATCAAAAATTCAGCGCCATGCAGCCTTACGAGTTCAATCCGGAATTTGCCGCCGAACAAGACCGCCAGGATCCTCTGCGGCCTTATCGCGATGCCTTTCATTTTCCCAAAATCAACGGGAAGCAGGCACTTTATTTTTGTGGCAACTCCCTGGGGTTGCAACCCAAAAGCACGCGGGAAGCGGTCTTGTACGAACTGGATCAATGGAGCGAACTGGCCGTCGAAGGCCATTTTGAAGGCGCATTGCCCTGGATGCACTACCACAAATTTTTGCAACCACAAGCCGCCCATATCGCCGGCGCACAGCCCGGAGAAGTCGTGGTGATGAACACCCTGACCACCAACCTGCACCTGATGATGGTATCGTTTTACCGCCCCACCCGCGAGCGCTTCAAAATCATCATGGAAGCGGGCGCTTTTCCATCCGACCAATACGCGCTGGAAACCCAGGCACGGTACCACGGATTAAATCCCGATACAGCCATTGTGGAAGTTGCGCCCCGGCCCGGTGAAGAATCCCTCCGTACCGAAGACATTATCGCGACCATTGAAACGCATGGCCCCAAAACCGCACTGGTGCTGTTCGGTGGGGTGAATTACTACACGGGGCAGTACTACGACCTGAAAGCCATTACGGATGCGGGCCACAAGGCCGGAGCGTATGTGGGGTTCGACCTCGCGCACGCTGCGGGCAACCTGCCCCTGCACCTGCACGAATGGGGGCCGGATTTTGCGGTGTGGTGCAGCTACAAATACCTCAATTCGGGTCCGGGCGGTCCGGGCGGTGTTTTTGTCCACGAACGGCACGCCAACAACCCCGACCTTCCACGTTTTGCCGGTTGGTGGGGGCACGACGAAAACAGCCGCTTTCTCATGCGCAAAGGCTTTTGCCCCATGCCGGGCGCGGCGGGCTGGCAACTGAGCAATGCCCAGATTCTGAGTTTTGCAGCCCACAAGGCGAGTTTGGATATTTTTGTGGAGGCCGGCATGGCCAACCTGCGTGCAAAAAGCCTGAAATTAACCGGTTATCTGGAGTTCGTCCTCCGCCACTGCATCGAACAAGGTCAAAACCTGCGCATCATCACGCCAGCTGACCCGGTGCAACGCGGCTGCCAGCTCTCTGTGCGCACGGGCGCCAATGGCCGCCAGCTGTTCGATTACCTCGCCGCGAACGCAGTGCTCTGCGACTGGCGCGAAGACAACCTCTCCGGCGAGCCGGGCGGGGTGATCCGGATTTCGCCGGTGCCGCTGTACAATCGGTTCGAGGAAGTGTATGAGGTGGGAAGGCTGCTGGCGGGATTTGCGGGGTGAGGATTTGGGGGTGGAAATGAATGGGAAGCACGGGTAAAACCTGTTAGAATTGGACACGCGAGGCGGAGCATACGCGCGAGCTGGTATTTATAAAAACCGAAACATCAACAACATGAAAGTACTTAATAAAGTAACGATTTTACTGCTTCTCTCTTTCTTTTTCTCTTGCGAGAAGAATGATGATAATCCAGTAACTCCGAATCCTAATGTTACTTTTTCGGATTCACCTTTTGACCTGCAAGGTGTCAATGCAAAATTTGCAAAAGACATTGCTTATGACAACAAAGCAAGAACTCAATTTGATATTTGGTTACCAAATTCCAGTACTCCGACAGGTTTGGTCATATATGTTCACGGAGGTGGATTTACAAGTGGCGATAAAGATTTTGTATATGCAGTTCAGTCAGGTGGAGCGTGGGATTTCCCAACAGACATACGCTACTTACTTCAAAATAATATTGCTTTCGCAACTATCCGTTATACCTATTTAAACAATACTGGAGAAACTGAAGGAGTTAAAAAACCAATGTCCGATGTAAGAAGAGCTTTACAATATATCAGAAGCAGGGCAGGTGATTTTAACATAAACAAGAATAAAATAGTTTTAGCGGGCAATTCCGCTGGAGCAGGCACCTCACTTTGGATTGCATTTAATAATGATTTTGCAAATGCTTCCAGTAGTGACCCGGTTTTAAGAGAATCTACCAGAGTAAATGGCGTAGTCGCGAGAGAAACCCAGGCAAGTTACAACATTGAAGAACGCTGGGTTAATGATGTTTTTGTTGATTACAGCTTAACATGGTCAACAATTTTGGCGAATGAAACTGGAAACATTCAGAAAATTTATGGCGTATCCTCAATTGCACAATACGAATCGTCTGCCATTGATACTTACAGAGCAGAAGTTGATATGCTATCTTTAATGACTTCTGACGATCCGGAAATTTGGATAAATAACACATTAAGAGATGTAGTAAACCCATATAGCCCCTATAGTCAGGATATACCTTCACACCATGCTTTTCACGCAAGGGAATTAAAAGAGCGGGCAGATGAAGTAGGTGTTAAAAACATTGCCTTTTATGGAAAAAATCCGATTATATATGCTAACCCAGGCAATGAAAGTTGGACAGAGTTCTGTAAAAGGAAAATTAATGAATAAAAGCAACAAAATGTATGCAAAATGCAATTTTGATTCACTTTCAAGGTAAATTTAAACAATGCATACACAAACGTTAATACCGAAAAGATGAATTGCAAAAATTGCGGACATATAGTTGACGGAAAATTCTGTAGTAATTGTGGTCAAAATTCAAAAGTTGGCAGAATCAACCTCCCTGCTATTCTAAATGAATTTTCAGAAAGTATTTTTCAAATCAACAAAGGCTTTTTTTATACGCTAAGGGAATTATGTACAAGGCCAGGAAAAAGTATCAGGGAGTTTCTACATGGAAAAAGGAAAAATCACTTTAAACCCATTGCTTATGTGCTCACTTTGTCAACCTTGTATTTTCTGATTACTCAAGTCACCAATCAAAACACCTGGGCAGAAGATATAATGACGGGGTGGATGAACGGGGCGACCGAACAAAACGCAGGAGCAGGCATTCCAAAAATTGCAACCTGGTTTGCGAAAAATTACGCGTATACGGCCCTAATGTTATTGCCCTTATTTTCATTGGCTTCTTATTTATCGTTTTTTAAATTTGGTAAAAACTATTTTGAACACTTTGTCATTAATTCTTACATAACAGGGCAGCAGGCGATCCTTTACGCGTTGTTTGCAATTGTAGAGACAGTTGCGAAGAGCGATGCCGTAGAAGCGTTTTCTTTATTGGGTGTTATTACTTATACATTCTGGGTGTTTTGGCAATTTTTTTCAGAAGGAAATCGAACAATGAACATCCTGCGTTCGATAATGACGTATATTTTATACCTGATATTTAGCCTGGGTCTCTTACTCGTGCTGATGGGACTCAAGGAATGGTGAGCTGGCGAATTGAAATGAACGATGAGCAATGAATAAACAGGAGTCACCCCGAATTTTTTAAATCCGGATTCAAACTTCGGAGCGACTCATGTTGCTATTCCCTTTTTTTACTCCCCATTACTTCCCCCCAATAGGTATAAGATAACTCACCCCGGCCTGAAAATTCCGGTTGCTGGCCTTATCATCATCGCCATCTTCGTCTGAGATGTTGTTCAGGCCAAGTTGGTAGCGCAGGTCTATGCCCAATTTGCCTGGGCCTGCAGCAAAGGAAACGCCTACGCCGCCCGTCACGCCGAAATCGAACCTGGAAAAGCCTGTATCCTCCCAGGACTGTGTATCGGTCTCTTTTTCACCCATTAATTCTGCCTCAAAATCAATGTCGCCAAGGCCAAATCCTACATGAGGCCCGGCAAAGACATTGACAACCGCTGGTCCGGAACCAAATTTCAGTTTTGCCAAAAGCGGAATTTGCAGGTAGTTGTACCGGACATTGAGGTCAACAGACTCCCCCAACAATTCAAATTCATCTTTAAGAACAAACCCGGATTGGCTGAATGAGACCTCCGGTTGAATCGCAAACATGTCGCTAATGCCAATTTCTGCTACTGCTCCAAACGCAAACCCCAGCAGGTTTCCGGAGTTAACTTCCTCATCGGAATCAAATGCAGCATTGGAAAAATTGACGGCGGCACGTGGCCCAATAGAAAGCTGAGCCATTGCTGAGGTCGTAAATGCTACCGCTAAAGCGACCACAAAAAACTTCATTTTTTTTTCCATAAGGTCGTTGTTTTAAAAGTTGAGAAAGGCAATTTAAAAAATAGACGCCTTAGATTCTTCAGAGGTTGTATCGTAAGATTTCATGTTGTGTCACACTTTGCTATTAGCGGCACGCATTCCAAAAGAAAACTGTCCATTTTTCCGCCATCCTGATTGGGCATTTATTTATTTTCCCCCGGTTCTTTTATCCAGATCCAGACCCAAATGAAATTAGTTGCGAGCTGCCAATTTTAGGAATTACGCTCGGATTTTGGATTTTCGGCGGAGGAGGAACAATTATCATTCATTTAATCTATTATGTCGTTTCAAAATTCTCAAAACAGATAATTAATAAGCCAGTGAATAATAGCAAGGGGTACCTTCAATAATTATTGAAATTAAAATCCTGCCCCCAACTCGGGTAGTTGCCTTATCGCTACCATAGCCAGCACAACAGCTATTAATGAATCTGTTGCTGGCCACCTGCCTACAGAATTAATTTCGGAATCGGCCGTAACAAAAAAGATTGCCGTGCATGAATACTTGAGGGAGGCTGGTTCTGAACAACTGTCTTTTATGAGGTGAATCCACCCTGCAAGGACGAACACTGTAGAAATGATTGAGCCTGTCTTTACCTTCGGAATGTCTTTTTTAAGATTGTGAACATCTGATTTCATCATAACCACTAAATACCATCCACTATGATTCAGAATGTTTTAGATCACGACGCAGACCCGACCGGGCGCACGGATTCCACACATGCATTTTATGCCGCATTAGAGGCTTTATCCCCGGGAGGCGGCATCGTTCAGATTCCTGCCGGATTTTATTTAATTGCAGGGGCCCCTTTGCGCCTGATCCCACCTGAGGACCGGCCTCTGCCTAAAGCCATCATCTTTATGGGGGAAGGCGGAGTTGGAAGGACGGCTTCGACAATGATGCTGTCTCCTATCCTCGGGCATGCTTCAGGAAGTGCGACAACGCTCATTTTTCCGTTGGAAGCAGATGGTTTTTTAATAGAAATGCCCGGAATTACCCTTGAGAATCTTGCGCTGATCCGTGGGTACGACTTCCATTTTTCTGAAGGCTCGCCCCATAGCAAATATGAGCGTCGGGGCATTTATTCCAAATGTACTTTTTTCGGCAGGAATTTATACTTAGCCCGGTGGAACCGTGCAATTGACCTGGATGGCCGCCCTGGAACGCCTATGTCTGATGATAGCCGTGTTCCCAATGTCAATTTATCCCGATTGGAAAACATCGTTGCGGAGGATTGTTATTGGGCAACCTATACGCGCGGGAACGATGCACAAGGTGGACATTTTTCCCGGATCTATGCTTTGCAATGTCAGGCGGGCATTTATGACTCCAGCCTGGCAGGAAACGGCTATACGGATTGCTATGTAGAGGCTGGTGCAGGCAATGAAGGCGCGCCTTATTACATGGATAGTACAAGCCAGCTTCGAAATTGTCGCGCCGAGTCTTCAAAGCGTGCACAACTGGGGCAACTTGTACAGGTCTTGGGAGGTACCTTTTTAGGTGCTCCACCTCCCAATCATTTTCCCGATGATTTGCCGGATTGGGATCCTACACGTACCTTTCTCAAACCCTTCGAAGGAATTCCAGCCCGTATAGATTCAAAAAATCTCCCGGATTCGTGGGTGTTTGACAGAACCGAACAATTGACCATAACAATTGATCACTCAGGAGCCAGAACGGTTGAATTCCTCCCTGGCTCTTATACGGCTGCTGTCCTTGCAGCAATTATTAATCATACATTTTCTGATTTTCCAACAATTGCAACAGTAGATGTTTTTGATAATGCCCTCATCATTGAGGGGCAAATACCCTATTCCTGGGGAGAAATATTAATCAGAGAAGAATTGGGTAGCAATGTTTTCCAGATGCTATATGGAATGGAAGAAAGCGATGGTTCTACGGTCAGAACTCAGCAGAAAAATGGCCTGAATCGTGCTCAAATTATGGTAGCAGGGGAGTATTCAGGGTTGGTTTTTAAAGGTAGCTCGGGGCTTGGCAGACCTTATGAAGAAACTAAACTCGTTGAAGTACAACTGGCGCCACGTGGCGACGCTGCCCTGCTTTGGAAAGCAAGGGGCTATCAACAACAAAAAATAGAATTCGGCCTCATTCACCATTTTGAAGGGGGAACGCGACGCTGGGCCTTTTCTCAAGGGCCTTCTCCCCGCCTAAATGGTTTTCTTTCGTTTACATATGAAGGAGATGCTTATGGGGATAACCAGTTAATAGCCAATAACGGCATTTGGCTGCATGGACTTAACGGCATTTTATTGTGTAACGGGACGCCCCTGCACAGCCAAGGCGATACTGGTGATCGCGCATGGGATATGTCGAGTAATCCACCACAATCTTATGTAAGGACGGATGCGGGCTGGGAAGTTGAATGAATGTGATCGGAATGCTGAATGCAGATTTGTGGACATATAAAGCGGCAAAACAAAAATAGCCCTGGCAGATTCTCCCGCCAGAGCCGTTTCCTTATTTCCATTCCACGCCCTCAATCGCTTTCACCATCGCCATCCGGTCTGTTTCCAACAACCGCATCAGGTCAAAAACCTTGTCGCTGAAGCCAGCCAGCGCAAACACCCTGCTCTCCGGAAACTGCAGCGAGCCGTAGCCCTGCAGGTCGAAGGAGAACACGGTGGGTTGCGCGTCGTATTTCCGGCGGTAGGCGGCGAACGCCTCGGTCGGGGCGCCGCCCTGCATCCAGCCCTGCATATCCGACAGGATGACGATCCGGTCGTATGCTTTGGAAGCGGTTTCAAAGATGGCGTTGAAGTTCGTACCTGCCGACCGGGCTTTGCGGATCAGAAAATCAGCAATGCCTTGCAGGGAGTCGGCCGGGTTTTTGCCAACGTAGCTGGCGTTGTCTGAAAAACGCATCAGATCGGCGTTGTTGGCTTTGTATAAAGCAGCAGCAAACAAAGCGCCCAATTGCAAAGCCGAGCGGTTGGCGTACTGCGTCTGGACCGAAGACATCGAACCCGAGTCGTCCAAAACCACCAGCGTGCGGCCCTCAAAACGAGGTACGTTTTTCAGGGCCAGTTCGGTCGCCTGGTTCAGCGCGTCAATGACAATGCGCTTGTCGGTCAGCGCCGATTTTTCGATGGCATCCATGGCCACCAGAAACTGGAACGGGAACACCATCGAACGCTCGATGCGCTTGGCGTCAGTCAGTTGACGGGCAGCTTCTCCCAGCATTTCCGGGGCCTGTTCGGCAATATTGCGCAGGTTGCGCAGCAAAGCTAAGTAGCCCAGTTTGCCGGTTTGGAGCAATTCCGCCCAGGCGGCAGCTTTCAGTTCCGATTTTTCAACCTCTGATTCAGCGACCTGGCCAACCCGGGAGAGCTTGTTTTCCCAGGTCGCGATGGCTTTCAATTCGCCGCGGATGAGGTTTTTCAGCGCTTCCGCGTTGCGTTCGGTCGGAACCGGGCGAACTAAGTTGACAACATCTACCAATTTTACGCTGCGGTTTTCGCCGCGATATTTGGCCAACGAGTAGCCGTCGAAGCGGTCGAACGCCTGGGCAAATCCTTTTTTCATGGCGTTGGGCAGCATTTTGTTGCCTTTGCCAAAGTAGTAGGCCATGATTTCCAGCATGTCATCAGGGCGTTTGACGATCTGGTTGTAAAAGGATTTTGCCCAGGGAGCCCCCGAAGCGCCTTTGGCCAATTCGGCAGCCACTACCTGCGTAATTGAACGCATGCCAAATTCGGTACGGGCGAAAACGGCAGCCTTGGCGGCAAATTCAGCATCTACCTGGCCCAAAAGTTGCTCCAGTCCGGCAAAAGTCTGCTTTGCTGTACGGTAGAACTGATCCTGTGCAAAAGAAGTCAGCAACAGGGAAGCCAGCTCCATGCGCGGATCCTGGCGGTAGGCCTGGCCTCCGGCGAGGTTTTGTACCGGTTGGGACTTGCGCGTTTTGAAATTAAACAGAGCCATGATGTTTGGTTTTTGTGTACTCCCGACGGGTTTCGAACCCGCAATCTCCACCTTGAAAGAGTGGCGGCTTAGCCAGTTTGCCCACAGGAGCGTATGGTTATTGTCACTACCACAGTTGATGCCCGGGAAGGATTCGAACCTCCACCCCCTGAATCAAAGTCAGGAATCCTGGCCATTGGACGACCGGGCAATTGTTGTTGTGAAACCGAAAAAGCCGTGGAGGAAATTGCAAGCGTGTGATTTATTTCGTTTTCATCGAAGGAACACGCCTGCTCACTACCACAGTTGGTCACCCGGAGAGGATTCGAACCTCCATTTCCTGATCCGTATTCAGGGATCCTGCCGTTGGACGACCGGGCAATTTTGTAAGGGTGCAAAGGGCAAAAGGCAAGGAGCAATGCTGTTTTCACTAGCTACCAGATTTAAGTAAGCAATTGCCTCTTGACTTTTGCCTCCTGCCCTTTGCCCTTTATTTCAAAAAAGTGGGGACAGTTGGAGTCGAACCAACACCGCGCGGTTCTTCAAACCGCCGCTCTACCATTGGAGCTACATCCCCTCGTTTGGTTATTTGTGCATGGGTTAATCCCGAAAAAAAATTGATGATAGATGATTGACAGATGATAATTGTCAATTATCTATAAAAAATAGAATGTGAGCGCGGCAGGCCTCGAACCTGCATCCCCCATGTTAAAAGCATGGTGCTCCGCCAATTGAGCTACGCACTCTGAATGTCTTTCTGTAAAGTCCGCTAGCTGCGTTATGCTCGGCCCAAAAAACGTCATTTACGCGAGTAAACTCCGTTTTTGGGGCCTTTGCAAGCCTTGCTCTCAAACTTTACAGCCAAGACATGTTTAAGGAAAACAAAAAGCTGTGCGAACAAAAGGAGCGAGCGTTTTTGGATTATCGGCCGGAATCGAACCGGCTACCCATAGATTAACAATCTATTGCTCTACCCGAATGAGCTACGAAGTAACGCTTGCGATCAGTATCGCACAGGCTTTTTGGGCACGCCTAAACGCACCATGTTTCTTTATGAACCAATTATTGTGGGAAATTTTTCGGCAGCTGTGTTGACAGCCGCGAAGCGACCATCAGCGTATAAACCGGAACCCCCGTTTCTCTTTTTCGTCATGGCAAATAAAGCAGCCTTGTTCTCGCCGAACTTGCCGTTTATGCTGCCTGACTGCGGGTTGCCAACCAAAGCTGGCGATGCGCTGAATCATGATGTCTTGAATTTGGAAAGTTGTTTTGTGATGAAAATCGAACCAAAAACCATTGGTAGGGTCGGATTAGTTCCACCCGCTTTAAAAAAAATTCAATTTTTGTCAAAAAAACCCGGAAAGGCCTGCTATTGCTCGCTATAAAAATTATTCTACGACAAACCGAAAACCCACACTGTGGATGTTTTCAATCCTGATTTTTTCATCATGGCGCAGGTATTTGCGCAAGCGGGAAATAAAAACATCAAGGCTGCGCCCCAAAAAATAGTCGTCTTCTCCCCAGAGTTGCTCCAGGATGGTGGAGCGCTTGACCACCTGATTGCGATTTTCCGCTAAAAACTTCAACAAGTCGGCTTCTTTTTGG
>JABWAJ010000103.1 GCA_013361075.1 Saprospiraceae bacterium
CTTTAAAAACGCAGCTGACAAGCATCATCCGTCGTGAAATTCGCTCAACGACCAATGGTCCTTCGAGCTTCCTGAACTTCAACCGCCCGGCCCATGTGTGGCTGCGGCTGGTGCGAAGCGGCTCTAATTTCACCGGTTTTACTTCTGTTGATGGCTCAAATTGGGATTTTGCCTTCGCAGCTACGATTTCCATGACCGGATGTATCTACGCTGGTATTTTTGCGGAAAGCATCAATGTGAATGTGACCACCAATGCCAGCTTCGACAATGTCACCATCATTGGAGGAACACAACCACTTGGTGCAGCTCTGCAACCAGTGTCTGCACTCAATGACCTGAGCATGTCGGTTTACCCGAATCCGGGCAATGGCTACATGACCTTGTCTGTTGCTGGAGCATCGGAACGCAACCTGCAATTGGAAGTGATGGATATGATGGGACGCATTGTACGCAACATAGCTCTGCCGGAAGGCGAGGTGTTCACTTACCCGCTTGATTTGACCAACGAAGCGACCGGAGTGTATTTCCTCCGCCTGCGTTCGGAAAATGGGGTGGAAAGTGTGCAACGGGTGGTTGTACAGGAATAAGTGAATTTAGAGTTGTTTGTTTTTGAAAAGTAAACAGCACTTTCACCAAATAAAAAATCCCGCCGGCGTTTGTCGGCGGGATTTTTGTTTTATGATACAGGCCTTTCCTCTCCAGATCCCCCCTGCATCAAACTCCGTTTGTATCAAACATGATTGTTGCCGGGATATTCAGGATACCATTTCAGGTATGTTAGGACTGCATTGCCGCAAATCTGTTACCATCAATATTTATGGCAGCGCGACAATCAGGACGCTTATTGCTTCACCAATTGTTTGGTACACAACAACTCACTTCCCCGGGTAATGCGCAGCCAGTAACTTGCCGCAGGCAAGCCGTCTGGCAAAGAAAACCCGACATTGATGCGCCCATTTGCCAGTTGAAAAGTTTCCGAAAAAATGAGTTGCTCATGGGCATTGTACACAGAAAACAAATAAGCACCAGCTATCGGGATCATCATATCTACCTGGCAATGATTGACAAAAGGGTTGGGGTAGACGTTGATAATTGGCTCCTCTTTTTTCTTTTTTACAGGCACTCGTTTTGTTCCCGTTTCTCTATAGATTGAGCATACTCCACCTTTGATATGCCGACGTGGATCATTATTATAAGCCACAACAACAACTTCCTGCAATTGGTAATGAGAAGGTTTCAAAGCTATTTTAAGGTTTTCAGCCAATACACGATCCTTTTGTAAATTTAAATGCAATGTTTGGCTCTCATAACCTATACAAGAAATGTCCAGTCTGACTAAGTCCATATCTGTCAGTTCAATAGAGAAAAAACCATCCGGTTCCGTAACAGCCCCCGTATCATAATACGCTGAATTGCAGGCATTATTTTTAGCTAAAAATACAGTAGCAAACTCAATGGGATTACCTTTTACATCAGTAACCTGACCTTCAATCCTAATCGGGGTTTTGCCGGAAAGCAAAGATTGGGGGCTACCTGAAGGGGCCAAGACCAGCTCTGTTTTGGGAGAAGTTGTCCCGGTTTGTGCAGATACGCTACCTGCCAGTAGAAGTCCTGAAAGCAAGGCACCCATCGCCCTGTAGGAGTTTTGAGGCGGAGGAGGTGGAATCGGAATTTCACGATTCAATTGATCTTCCCGGAACCGGCCGCACAGCTTTCCCTGGTGCTGTCGAAAAAGCCGCAATAATTCTGCGTCAGTCATCTCTGTAAAATCGATAACGACCCGCTCGCATTGTGCACAATGGCGTCCGGCGCCCTGAGGGGCCATCTCCGCCCAGTCCTGTGAGCACGGGGATGCGACTTGCATTTGCAAAGTTTTGTTTTTCATAGCTCTAAAAATTATTGAAAGGAATAAAATTTCTTATTATAAGAACGTCAACCTTTCTAAAACCGCCGCCTCAGGACGCCAGAAAAGATTTTGCCTTTTCAATATCCTCCGGCACATCAATTCCCATCGTTTCTTTATCGGTCATGCCCACCGCAATGGGGTAGCCGTTGGCCAGCCAGCGCAGTTGCTCCAGCGATTCAGCCTGTTCGTAGATGCCGGGAGGCAACGCTGTCACCTGCTGGATGGTTTCGCTCCGAAAGGCGTACAAGCCAATGTGTTTGTAAAAAATTACCCGCCCGAACCAATCGTCCATTGGAATGCCCCGCAGGTGCGGAATGGGGCTGCGGCTAAAATACATGGCGCAATTGCGTTTGTCCAAGACGACTTTGACAATATTCGGATTAAAAATATCGTCGGCCTGTTCGATGGGTTTGGCTAAGGTGGAAATATCCGTTAGTCGGCCATCAATCAGCGGTTGCACGGCGGCGTCAATTTGTTCGGGCAGAATAAAGGGCTCATCGCCCTGAATGTTCACCACAATGTCGTAGCCTTCCACCATTCGCGCCACCTCCGCACAGCGGTCGGTTCCGGTTTGGTGGTCGGTGCGGGTCATCATGGCTTTTCCACCAAAACCCAAAACGTGCTGGATAATGCGGTCATCTTCAGTAGCGACGATCACGTCTGTCATGCAGGAAGCCTGAACCGCCTGTGTGTAAACGCGTTCGACCATTGTCTTTCCGCCGATGTCGGCCAATGGTTTGCCCGGAAACCGGGTTGCGCCGTAGCGCGAAGGAATTATGCCAAGTACTTTCATTGCTTTTGAAACAAAATGGTTTATTGATTATCTTTGCTGCTGAATAATTTGTTGGACGTACGTACGTTTCCAAAAAAACCGGTCATTTACTATGAGACACAAACCATGGCCCCTGTTGCTTGCATTGCCGTTATTGCTAACTGCTGCCTCAAATCTAATGGCCACTGGCGACAGTTTGCGCTATTTGTTGCCGAAAGATACCATCTTCCTCAGCATTGAAGCGGGCGAAGTCAAATTTTTTGAACACCGCCTCGAAAGGAAACAGACGCTGTATTCCCTTGCCAAGTTTTACGGCCTTTCTGTCGAGGAGCTTTATTTCTACAATTCCGGCTTAAAAGACAAGCCTATTTCGGTGGGTCAATTCATTCGGGTTCCCATTCCCAACGGCGCTATCAAGCGGTACAAGGATAAAAATTTTGCCAAATGGAAGCACGCGCCGATTTATTATACCGTAAAAAAAGGCGATACCATGTTCCGGATCGCCAAAGTTCATTTCAGGATGCCGGTAGATACCCTGTTGGCCCGCAATCGCCTGCCCAATTACAATTTGTCGCCAGGTCAGTTGATCCATATTGGCTGGATGGAAACCACAGGCGTACCTGAAAAACTCCACGAAGGTGGCGATCCCAACTCAAGGCGCAATGCGGCATTGGAATATTTGTATGGTAAAGAAACCAAAAGCAGAAAAATTGCTGAACACCAGGGCGTAGCCTTCTGGCAGAAAAACAGCCGTGAAGACCTCGATTTGTATGCCCTGCACCGCGTTGCACCTGTCAATTCTATTGTTTCGGTCACTAACCCGATGAGCAAGCGCACCGTACACGCCAAAGTAGTAGGACGCATCCCCGATTCGGCTTATGGCGACGACGTCATCATCGTTTTGTCGCCTTTAGCCGCCAAAATGCTGAATGCCCGCGATCCGCGCTTTTTTGTACGGGTGAAGTATTTGGAGTAGACGGTGGACGGTAGATGGTAGACGGTAGACGGTAGACGGTAGACGGTAGACGGTAGACGGTCGGAAACGTAATTCCATCGGGAAACGTAATCCCTACTTTATACTCTCTACCTTCTACTCTCTACCTTCTACTCTCTACCTTCTACTCTCTACCTTCTACTCTCTACTCTCGACCCTCAAAATTACTTCTCCACACTTCGGTTCACCAATTCCAGGACGGCTAAGGAAAGGAAAAGGGTCTCTTCCTTGTCATTCAGGTCAGGGCGAACGAGTTCGAAGGCCCGTTGGCTCAGTTCCTTTTTGGCTTCAGGCAGTGGTTTGAGCAGGTTGCCCACTTCGCGGTCTTCCACCTGTACGGGCAGCAGTTTGTCGTGTGCCCGATTGATACTGGCAACCGGGCGATTGCGGGCATCGTATAAAACACCATTATCTTTCAACGTACCTGCATGCTTGAGGTCCACCACCAATTGAATTTCTCCTTTTTTGATGCGGTACACAAATTCGTGGTCCGCTGAACGCGCGTAGAGCACGGCGTTGAGTTTTGCAGAAGGATAGCGTTTATAGCTGTAGGCAACCAGCGGCTCGTGGTAGATGGTCGTAAAAACGCCTTTTGCTGAAATTCCGCCTTTCTTTTTCAGGGCTGCATTGATCTGGCTTTGGGAAAACAGCTCCAGTTCCTCCTTACTGATTGGGAGCAGATCTTTGGTCAAAGGCTCCAAATCGGCTTTCATGGCTTTAATGTCGGCATCAATCTGTTTGTCGCTGGGCTGAACAGCGCTAAAGATTTTCATCAGCAACATGCCTACCGAAACAACCGCAATCAGGGAAACAATCAATAAGAAACTCATGCGAAAGAAATTTTAGACAAAAGTAGCGCGTTCAATTTACACTCCCCGACCCCAGCCCCGTTTTTATCCCGTGGGCGGCCGGTTCTTCAAAATGCAACCTTCTTGTACTCAGGGCAATCCGGTCGGCGTCATTCAGGATTTCAAACTTGCTTTCCAAAATAGAATCCAGCTCCTTGATAATTTTTTCCGGTTGCTCCCAATATTCAACGCCTTCCTGGGTAATATCGTTGATCATTTCTGTTTTCATTCGCAGGATTTCCGACCGAAAGGGGGTATTCATCGTGCAAAGTCGGTTTGCAGCTGCCAAAAGCTTGAGGTGAATCCCCCTTCCCAACAGGCTGCTGCCGCCATAATCCCAGGTTTGCATGAACCAGGCGGGATAAAAATACTCAATGCTGTCTTCCGGGAAAACCTGCGTACAGAACTGAAAAAAGGCATCATCTTCCCGCTCTGGTGTCCGGGAAGCTTTTTTCAGCCATTTTTCAAAGTCGACAAACAGATAATACGCCGTGCCTTCGGCCACCAATTGCGGCTCAAATGCGGGAAGCAGTGGCTTGATCCAAAACAAATCCGGCGGAGGTACAGTGCCGTCTCCTTCCGGCAAACGCCCGGTTATGCTGTCGCGCAACGCCCTGCCTTTCAAATAGCTTTCAGCCAGTTCGCCCTGGGTCCGGATGGTTTCAAACCCTTCACGCCACTGGGTTGCCTGCCCGGACAATGCTTTGCCCAGCAAAGCCTGAAACCGCTTGACGGCAAGCAGGGTTGTGTCCCTTCCAAAGTCAATGGCAGCAGCATACACCCATCCTTTAACCTCTCCGGCTTCAACCTTGAGCCAGGGTTCGTACAAGGATTGCCCCTGCACTGTAAGTCGGGTCAAAAAGTCGCTCACCTCATCCAGATCAAGCAGCGGCGTTCCTTTTTCAAGCTCTTTCAACACCTTCCCGTTTTCGCCGGGAGAGTCGCGCAGCGGGGTTTGGTCCATTTTGACGGTCAGCGCGTTTTCAGGGTTGGCGACATCCGATTGCCGGTTATTTTGGCAGGAGCCAAAAGCCAGAAAGCAACAGCAAATCAAACTACTTCGAATTAAAAGGAAAGTTCGGGCTTCAGTCGCCTGGCAACGAATGCTTTTGAATACACGACCAGTTTCTTTGTATTTTTCGCGTACCCTTAGCGCTCTTTGTAGGAGACTATTTCCCGCAAAGGGTGCTAAAGTCGCGCGAAGTACGCTGAGGGAGGGGTTTACTTCATTCATAAGTTCTGTTTTACTATGAGACCAGCGGCTTGTTTTGAGGGAAACCTTACCTGAAACTACATGAGCCACCTCCAAAATTCAGAGGTGACTCATGTTTGATGCTGCCTTTCGGCAAATATAACTTATGCTTAACCCAAATAAGAACGCAATGCATTCTTATTGTAGGACTTGCGCAAACGTCGAATCGCACGTTCTTTGATCTGGCGGACGCGTTCCCGGGTCAGGCCGTATTGTTCACCAATTTCCTCGAGGGTAAGAGGTTGTGAGCCATTAAGCCCGTAATACGCCGACAGTACCTGTACTTCACGGGGTGCCAGGATGGACAGTCCCTGTTGTACTTCTTCTTTGAGCGACTCTTCCATCAGCGTATCGTCAGGGCTGAGGTTGAGGTTGCTGGGAATGACGTCGAGCATGGTAGAGTCGCCTTCTTCTCCGCTGATGGGTGCATCAACCGAAAGGTGGCGATTGGTATTTTTCAACATGTTCGACACTTCCTTCGGTGTCATGTCGAGAATTTCAGCCAATTCTTCATTGGTCGGATCGCGTTCAAACTCCTGCATGAAGGAGATAAAGGCTTCGTTGACCTTGTTGTACGAACCGACTTTATTCAAGGGCAGGCGAACGATGCGTGAATGCTCAACGATAGCCTGAAGGATGGATTGCCGGATCCACCACACCGCATAGGAAATGAATTTAAATCCTTTCGTTTCGTCAAATCGTTTGGCGGCCTTGATAAGACCGACGTTACCTTCGTTGATGAGGTCGCTGAGTGAAAGCCCCTGGTTTTGATATTGTTTGGCAACAGATACCACAAAGCGCAGGTTTGATTTGGTCATGGTTTCCAAAGCATCCTGGCTGCCTTCACGAATATCGCGCGCCAACTGAGCTTCCTGATCAGCCGACAGCATTGGAATTTTACCAATGTCATTCAGATACTTATCCAGCGCGAGGCTCTCCCGCGTGGTGATCTTATTGGTAATTTTTAATTGGCGCATACACAATAGGGATTTTGAGAATCGATGTCAACAAAGTTTTGCTCTTAAAAATACACGTTTACATTAAAAAAAAGTTGCCTTAGCGGAATAAAAAATTGAAAGTCGGCTGACTTTGAGTTATACAATTAAGTATAGTAAAAGGTTTCCGTCCTTAAACAAAAACGCCTGATCCCTGCAATGTGCTGAGATCAGGCGTTAAGGTACGCATTTTATATAAAGATACTAATGCTATTCTTCGTTGCGGTCGTTTCTTCCTTCGCGCTGATTGTTGCCCCCGCGTTGTGGAGCAGGCAAAATCGCTTTACGGGACAGGCGCAGCTTGCCGGTTTTTTTGTCTAACTCAATGAGTTTGAACTTCACTTCATCGCCCTCTTTGAAGACTTCTTCTACGTTGTCAATGCGCGAATGCGACATTTCGGAAACGTGCAGCAATCCGCTTTTGCCGGCAAAATCAACGAAAACGCCATAGGGCATTACTGTTTTCACAACGCCCGTATACACTTCACCGATGACCGGAACAAAGGTAATGCGGCGAATGCGATCCAGAGCAGCTTCGATGGAAGCCTTATCTGAACTGGCAATGTTTACCACACCTTTGTCACCCACTTCTGTGATGTTGATGATGGTGCCGGTCTCTGCCTGCATTTCCTGAATGACTTTACCACCCGGGCCGATAACCGCACCGATAAAGCTCTTGTCAATGATCAGTTCGACGATGCGCGGTGCGTGCGGCTTGTAATCTTCGCGTGGTGCGGGCAGCGTTTCGGTCATTTTTTCGAGGATGTGAATACGCCCCTGACGCGCCTGATCCAGTGCTTTTTCCAGCAGATCGTATGGCAGTCCATCAATTTTGATGTCCATCTGGCAGCCGGTAATTCCCTTATGGGTACCTGTTACCTTGAAATCCATATCGCCCAAAGCGTCTTCATCGCCGAGGATGTCAGACAGAATTGCAATGCGCGAACCGTCGGAAATCATCCCCATTGCAATGCCGGAAACAGGTGCTTTGATTTGCACACCACCGTCCATCAGTGCCAGTGTACCTGCGCAAACGGTTGCCATCGAAGAAGAGCCGTTTGACTCCAGAATATCAGATACAATGCGGATGGTGTAGGGTGTATTTTCCGGCAAAACCTGGCGCAGCGAACGGCCTGCAAGGTTGGCATGGCCAACTTCGCGGCGACCGGGACCGCGGTTTGGTTTTACTTCGCCTACCGAAAAGCCAGGGAAATTATAATGAAGAATGAATTTATCGTAGTGCATGAACAGCGCACTGTCCATCATTACCTCATCGTTTTTGGTACCCAGGGTGAGTGAAGTAAGGCTCTGGGTCTCGCCGCGGGTAAAAATCGCTGAACCGTGGGTTGAAGGCAGGTAGTCTACTTCGCACCAGATGGGGCGAATCTCGTCAAGTTTCCGTCCGTCGAGGCGGATGCTGTCGTCAAGCACCATTTTGCGTACCACGTCTTTTTTCAGTTTGTCGTAGTAACGCTCAACGAATTTGGTATTTTCTTTGACGTATTCTTCGCCTTTTTCTTCCGTCAGAGAAGCGATGATTTCGGCTTTTACAGCTTTAAAGCTATCACTGCGGGTATGTTTATCGAGGAAAGACTTAGAAATCGCCAACAGCTGATCGCGGTAGGTTTCTACTTTCGCTTTCACTTCATCGTTTTCAGGAATCGGGGCAACTTCGCGTTTGTTCAGCGCTTTTTCTCCAACCAGTTTCGCCAGTGTGATTTGCGCTTCGCATTGCACTTTGATGGCATCATGGGCGATTTTGATCGCTTCCACGAGGTCTTTTTCAGAACATTCTTTTGCTTCACCTTCCACCATCATCACATCCTGCATGGTAGCTGCCACGATGATGTCTAAGTCAGCGGAAGCAAGAGCTGTTGTCCCCGGATTGACCACAAATTTGCCGTCAATGCGCGCTACCCGTACTTCTGAAATCGGGCCGGCAAAGGGAATATTGGACACCATCATTGCCGCAGAAGCAGCAATGGCTGCAAATGCATCCGGCGGCGTTTCTTTTTCGCCGGAAATCAGGTTGATGATGATCTGGGTTTCATTCATGTAGCCGTCGGGAAACAGCGGGCGGATAGCCCGGTCAACCAAACGGGAGATGAGCACTTCGTAATCAGAAAGTTTGCTTTCTCTTCTGAAAAAGTTTCCGGGGATACGGCCTGCTGCCGCAAATTTTTCCTGGTAATCAACCGATAATGGGAAAAAGCCTTGTCCTTCTTTGGCTTCTGTAGCCGATACAGCCACTGCAAACATCATGGTGTTGCCACAACGAACGACGACTGAACCATCTGCCTGAGCAGCTAATTTGCCTGTTTCAATAACAACTTCCCGGCCATCCGGCAAATGAAAAGAGGTAGAAATTGGAATTTGTAGTCCCATGGGTAGGTAATACTTGAATTTAATTGATCAATAAACGCTTTTTTTTCCGCTGTGTCCTTAGTTCTTTGTGTCGTTCCGGGAAGGTAGAAATACCGGTTAGCAAAATGGAAAGGCCTGAAAAGCAGATTTGGATAAAACAACAAGGAAGCATTGTTGTCAATGCTTCCCTGCGGTGTCTTACTTACGAATGCCTAATTTTTCGATTAGAGCACGGTATTTGCCAAGGTCTTTTTTCGATAAATAGTTGAGCAATTGTTTCCGCTGACCAACCAAAGCCAGCAAAGCGCGCCGGCAGGAATGGTCTTTGTGGTTCTTGAGCAAGTGCTCTGACAATTTTTCGATTCGGTAAGTGATGAGCGCAATCTGCGCCTCGGTTGAACCTGTGTTCGTTGCAGAGCCACCGTGTTCGGTGATGATGCTCGCAATTTTTTCTTTCGTTAAATAAACTGCCATTGTTGTGTTTTAAACCGTTAGTGATCACTGAAATCAGTTACAGCGGGCGCAAAGATATGCTTTTGCACGGGTAATGCAAGGAGATGGAGGAATATTTTATTCGGTGGACGGTGGACGGTGGACGGTGGACGGTGGACGGTGGACGGTAACCGATTAAATGGTATTGACGATAGAAACCAGAAACCAGCCTACAAGAGGAAGCGGATTTTTTCCGCCTCGCGCCTGAATCAGTTTTTTCAGGGAAGCTCTTACTTTTTCTGCCTGATCCTCCAATTGATTAAGCGTATCCTTGTCAATGTATCCAATGCGATGCGCAAGGTTGAGTTGCGTAATGATTTCAGCAGCGGAACCTTTTGCAATATTGAAAAAATGTACTGCTTCCCGGTTTGTTCCCCGCTCATCGCCTTCTGCGATATTGGAAGGCACTGAGATACAGGCTCTGGTGATTTGGTTGGTCAACCCAAAATCTTTTGAAAAAGCAGGCAGCTTGGTAATGGCATAGATTTTTTCGGCTAATTCCATCCCATCATTCCAAACACGTAAGTCTTTAAATTTTCCCATTTCCTCTAAATTTAAAGATGAAAAAATTCTTACAATATAATTTTTTACCGCCCACTGTCCGTCAACCGTCTACCGTCTACCGTCTACCGTCTACCGTCAACCGTTCCCCCCCTTAAACTTCCGGAAAGCCTCCGTCAAACGCGGCACCACTTCAAACAGGTCGCCTTCCACGCCATAATCGGCAGCTTTAAAAAATGGCGCTTCTTTGTCTTTGTTGATGACCACAATCGTTTTCGAGCTGTTCACGCCGGCTAAATGCTGGATGGCACCGGAAATGCCGATTGCAATGTACAGATTCGGGCGTATGGCAATCCCGGTCTGGCCTACGTGCTCGTGGTGCGGGCGCCAGTCTGCATCCGCAACCGGGCGTGAGCAGGCCGTTGTGGCACCGATCACGTTGGCTAATTCTTCTATAATGCCCCAATTTTCAGGGCCTTTCATGCCACGTCCAGCCGATACAACAAGTTCTGCTTCGGGAAGTGGCACAATGCCTTCGGCGCGCTCTACCGATTTCACTTTCACCCGGCTGGCAGGCACGGTGACCGAAAGGGCTTCTACCGGCGCGTCCTGCCCCGTAACCTGTGGCTGCAGAGCATTGCCCGTCAGTGAGATGATTTTGATGTCGGATTTCAGTTCGTATTCCGCTATGGCTTTGCCTGAAAATACCGGGCGCTTGACGCGAAAACCATTGTCCACCACGGGCAGAGCGTTTACGCCCGCTACTGAGGCGGCATTCAGCCGTGCAGCCAGGCGGCCTAACAGCGATTTCCCTGTGGAAGAATGAGGCAACACGAGTAGCTTAGCCCCCGTTTGCTGCATGGCAGCGGCAATAACAGCAGCATAAACCTGGCTGTCAAAGTTCTCCAGCGCTGCATCCTCCACCTGAAAAACTTTAGATGCGCCGTATTTGCCCAACGTTCCTGCGTCTGAAGCGCTGCCCAAAACCAGTGCCGCACAGGAACTGCCCGTAGCCTGAGCTACTTTGTAGCCGTAAGTCACTGCTTCAAACGCAGCTTTTTTAAATTGTCCTTTCTGATGTTCTGCAAATATGAGGATCATGTGATTGAGGATTTGAAGAGTTGAGTATTTGAAGAATTGAGGAGTTGAGTATCTGAGGATTTGACGGGATGGGTCGAATCTTCAAATCCTCCCTAAATCGCTTTTGCCTCCTCATGAAGGAGCCGCACCAGCTCATCCATATCATTTGGGTCAACCATTTTGACGGCTGACTTTTCCTTCGGCAATTCGTAACTCACCGTTACTGCAAGATCATCGAAAGCTACGGGCGATACAACAGCAATTGGTTTTGTTTTAGACGTCATGATGCCACGCATGTTGGGAATGCGTTGTTCGGCAAGGCCTTTGGCTGCGCTGATCACAAAAGGTGTAGCCACTTCCACCACCTCTACCCCACCCTCGATGTCACGCGAGATGGTGGCGGTATTCCCGTCGAGTTCCAGTTTGCTGGCGTAAGAAATGAACGGGAGATCGAGGTATTCGGCAACCATGGCACCAACTTCCGAGCCATTGTAATCAATGGTTTCTTTTCCGAGGAAAATGATGTCGTAGTTGCCGGTTTTAGCGTGTTCAGCGATTTGTTTGGCTACGCTTAGTGAGCTTTGCGGCTCAATGTCCACGCGCACTGCGTCGTTGGCACCAATGGCCAACCCTTTGCGGATGATGGCATCATTATCGGCTTTACCTACATTGATGAGGGTGACCGTGCCGCCTGATTTTTCTGTGATTTCGAGGGCGCGTACTAAGGCATACCACTCGTCGTAGGGGTTCATAATGTATTGTACGCCATTGGCATCCAATGCACTTTTATCGCCTGTGAGCGCGATTTTGGTGGTGGTGTCTGGCGTTTTGCTGATACAAACCAATAATTTCATCGAAGACAGTTTTATGTTAGGTAGTTGATCGTTGGTAATGTTCTGTGTACAAAAACAGCGCAAAGATAGGACATCTGTTGGCATCTGAAAAGGATTTAGCGAAAATTCGCTGCAATGTTTTTGTCAAAAGTTTAAATAAGACGCCAAGTAGGCTCACTCCATAATGGAGTCTGGCCAGCTTTCAAAAAATCCCCCTTATTTGATTCTTTATGAAAAAACATAACCTTTGAACCTGTAAGTCTAACTCATTTGCACTTATGTTTCTGACAAATGGAATCCAGTAGCGTTATCTTACAACGACAGCCCGTTTGGATTGCCTTATCTGAGTTTTACCTGGACACAGGGCTTGATGAGCATGATCTCAAACGGATTGCGCAGGTGTTTAAAGCTTCCGGACTTGACTTCGGGACTGTAAAAGACATTGATAAGCTGGAAGTTTTTCCGGTACTTCAATCCAATTTGTTCCATACCGCCGGTACATGGGGCGGTTTTGACCCGGATTTGCTGACTGAAGCATGCCTGAAAATGTACCAGAAAAGGAATATGTGG
>JABWAJ010000705.1 GCA_013361075.1 Saprospiraceae bacterium
CTTCGTCAGTGAAATCATTCGTGAGAAAATATTCCTCCAGTATGAACAGGAAATCCCTTATTCCTGCGAAGTTGTAGTCACAGATTTTAAAGACTCAGAAACGAAAGACGGATTGCCGCTTGCCCGAATCAGTACGGTGATTTTTGTGTCGAGGGAATCTCAGAAACCCATTCTGCTGGGCAAAAACGGGTCGGCTATGAAAAAACTGGCAACTGCAGCCCGACAGGACATTGAAGTTTTTCTCGACCGCAAAGCTTTCCTCGAAATCCACATTAAAGTCAGGGACAACTGGCGGGACGATGAACGGGTCCTGAAACATTTTGGATACACAGGAAGTTGATTTTTTCAATCTTTATTTCAAAAAAGACACCATGCCCTATAATTACGTTAGCCTCCGCAACATCAAATTCCTCCTGCACGAAGTTTTGCAGGCGGGAAAACTCAATCGGTTCGATTATTTTGCAGATTATGATCCGGAAGCCATCAACATGGCACTCGAAGCTGCACTCCAGATTGGAGACACCTACCTCTACCCCATTTACCGGGAAATGGACAAAAACAAAGCCTACTATAAAGACGGGGAAGTACATGTGCACCCGGGATTGCGTACCGCCATCAAAGCCATTGCCGATGGAGGCTGGATCACGGCACCCTATGACTACGAATCGGGTGGTCAGCAAATGCCCTATACCCTCATGAATGCGGGCTTATTCACCTTTTATGCGGCCAACGCCAACGCCGCCTGTCACGCTTTTCTGACCCAGGGTGCCGCCCGGCTTATCCGGAATTTTGCTGGTGAAGACCTTAAAAACCGCTACCTGCCCAATATGTATAGCGGCGACTGGCAGGGAACAATGGCCATGACCGAACCTCAGGCCGGTAGTTCCCTGACCGACCTGACTACCAGCGCTGAGCTTACAGAAGGCGGCTATTATCAAATCAAAGGCCAGAAGATATACATTTCCGGCGGCGACCATACAGCAGTGGACAATGTCGTTCACCTGCTACTGGCACGCATCAAAGGGGCGCCACAGGGCATTAAGGGCATTTCCTTGTTTGTGGTGCCCAAATTGCGCCCTGAAGATGGAAAACTGGTTTCAAATGATGTTACTACTGCCGGCATTTATGGCAAAATGGGCCAAAAGGGTTATGTTGCTGCCCACCTCATGCTCGGCGAAAAAGACGATTGCCGCGGTTACCTCGTCGGGGAACAAAATCAGGGACTTTCCTACATGTTCCAAATGATGAACGAAGCACGCATCGGTACAGGCTTAGTAGCAGCCGGCACGGCCTCAGCAGCATACTACGCTTCCCTGAAATATGCCAATGAAAGGGCCCAGGGTCGCCACCCTTCTCAAAAAGACCCGACTTTGCCCCAAACGCTCATCATCGAACACGCCGATGTGCGCCGGATGCTGCTTTTCCAGAAAGCAATTGCAGAAGGCAGCGCAGCCTTGTTGTTGCAGTGCAGTTATTACTGTGACGTGTCTATCGTAGCCGAAGGCGACGAAAAAGAACAAGCCTATCTGCTGTTTGAACTGCTGACCCCCATCGCAAAATCCTACCCTGCCGAAATGGGAATCCAGTCGGTCAGCGCAGGCATGCAGTGCCTTGGTGGAGCAGGCTACTGTGACGACTTTCCTCTGGAGCAACATTATCGCGACATTCGCGTAAATGCAATTTACGAAGGTACCACAGGCATCCATGGCATGGACCTCCTTGGCCGTAAAGTGATGATGGCAAACGGAAAAAGCCTGACCCTGTTCATGAAAGAAATAAAAAGCGAAATCACGAAAGCCGACGATATTGAATCCCTGAAGCCTTATGCCGCAAAAATGGCTACCTCGGCTTCAGAACTACACGAGCTGACGATTTTTCTTTTGGAATTAGCCATGAAAGACAGGCCCGAAGTCTTTTTGGCCGATGCCTCTCTGTACCTGGAAAGCTTCGGCACCGTAACCATTGCCTGGATGTGGCTCAAACAGGCTATTGTTGCAGAAAAGGCACTTGGGCAAGCTGGTTTGTCAGACGAAGAAATTCATTTTTATCGCGGCAAAATGGCTACCTTTCAGTATTTCTTTGAATACGAATTGCCCAAAACCCGGGCGCTGAACGAGCGATTGCGCAGCAATACCCGGATTACGCTGGACCTGGAATCGGAATGGTTGGTATGATAATTCCTTATGATTTTTTCACCATTTAAAACCCGTTTAATGCCTTACTACGCTCCGCTTAAACACAACCCGGACCTGGTTACCAGAAAAAGGG